>JAQUKF010000021.1 GCA_028719265.1 Candidatus Omnitrophota bacterium | reverse complement strand
AACCTGTTCTTCACCGCCCTCAAAATCCTGTAAATAGCGAAGCGGTCCCCCTCGAAATAAAGGACGGTATCCACGATATGCTCCAGGACGCGCGGGCCGGCCAATGTCCCTTCCTTGGTAACGTGGCCGATGATAAAGATCGAAGTTCCCGTGGTCTTAGCCAACTGGGTCAAGGCCCCGGCGCATTCCCTGACCTGACTGACACTGCCGGCCGAAGAGCCGAGAGTAGGATCAAAGATCACCTGGATGGAATCAATAATGACCACCTGGGGTTTGATTTTCCTGATGTATTCGATAATCAGCGACAGGTCGGTCTGGTTGACTATATACAGCTGGTCCGACCCGTAATCCCCAAGGCGCTTGGCGCGCATCTTGGTCTGGACTACCGATTCCTCTCCGCTTACGTAAAGCACCCCTGCCCCATGCCTAGTAAGGTGGTTTGACACCTGCAGGGAAATGGTGGATTTTCCCACCCCGGGGTCTCCGCCGATCAAAACCACCGAGCCTTTGACGATCCCTCCCCCCAAAACCCTGTCCAGCTCGCGGATCTCCGTTTTCAACCTGTCTTCTTCCTTAGTTACGACATCCTTCAGGAGCACCGGACCCTCTTTATATAAAGAAACCCTTTCTTTAGCCCCCGGGGAAGGAGGGGTATAATCCTCCTCGCTGAAAGAGTTCCAGCTGTTGCAATCCGGGCATTTCCCCAGCCATTTCGGCGACTGGTAACCGCAAACAGAGCAGCTGAATACGGATTTGCTTTTTACCATTCCTATTTTCTTTCCTTTGTCCTGATGAATAATTTCCAGGGGTTCTTGCGCACGTCGGTCACCAGGGCCTGCAGCTCATCATACAGCGTATCATCATAAATGAGCTTGCCGAGAGTGCCTTCCTTGTTCTTTATCCTGCTGATCCCGTCATTCAGGTTATTCAGCAGGTTCTCGGCATTATTGAATATTTTATGCACGGGAAGAGGGTCCACCCCTACCAGGCATTCGCCCTCGGTAAGCACGCGGCTGTAATCGGAGCCCGGCATTATCTCTATGTATTTCTCCCCCAATAGGCCCAGGGTATTGACCCAAACGGATGAATCCGAAGGTATCTTAACGGTATTCCTGACCCAGATATCCAGGTTCACATTCGAACGGCTCTCCTCCGGGAAGAAATCCAGCCTGATCTTCTGCACCTCGCCCACATCCACCCCGGCAAAACGCACCGGCGCCCCCACCTTGATCCCGTTGACAAAGTTAAAGGTCATCTTCACATGGTAACCTGAGCTCCAGGTCTTAAAACCTCCTATCGACAAAATAAAAATAACCAGGACAACCAGGCCTATAAAGACAAAGACTCCCACCTTCATCTCCAACTTAGTCTTGCCAAATATCATCTCTTCCTCCAGTTATTTGAAGTTATCAACCGCTTCGGTTATCGGGCCCTTGGCGATACCGTGGATGAACTGATGCACCACGGGATCCTTGGACTCCCGGAATTCCCGGGGAGCGCCTTCCATGATTATCCTGCCCTTATACATCATCGCGATCTTGTCGGCAATATGATAGGCGCTTTTCATGTCATGCGTAACCACAATAGAAGTAACCTTCAGCTTATCGTGCAGGGAACGGATAAGCCCGTTGATGCTGTCGGCAGCTATGGGGTCTATGCCGGTAGTCGGCTCGTCATAAAGTATGATCTCCGGCCGGATGCAGATCGCCCGGGCCAGGGCCACGCGTTTTTTCATGCCCCCGCTTAATTCCGAAGGCATAAGGCTGCCTATGCCGCCCAACCCTACCAGCCCCAACGCCTCCTCTACCCTCTCCAGCAGCTCCTGACGGCCTATGCGCGTATGTTCGATAAGGCTGAAACCCACATTCTCGGTAACGTTCATCGAATCAAAAAGCGCCCCTCCCTGGAAGACCATGCTGATCTTTGAGCGCAGGGCGTCTAACTCCAGTTCATCCAGGGCGGCAACTTCCTTGCCGTCCACCATAACCTTGCCCTGCTCAGGCCTCAGCAGGCCGACTATATGCTTGAGCAAAACCGATTTACCGCACCCGCTCCTGCCGATGATCACGCAGGTCTGCCCCCTGTCAATATTCAAGCTTAGGCCTTTAAGCACCGGGGAATTATTGAATTTCTTATGCAGGTTATGTATCTCGATCATTGTCGTTAAGGAAAAATAAAATAGAACAGCGCCGTAAAGAAACAGTCCGCCGCGATTATCATGATGAAGGTAAATACCACCGAACGCGTGGTCGCCCTGCCTACGCCTGCCGCTCCGCCTTCGACATTGAAACCTTCATAACAGCTTATGAGGGCGATAAGCATGCCGAATATCCAGGATTTGAACAACCCCGTAAAAAGATCCTTATAAAGCAGGGAGGAAAATGTAACATGCATATACATGCTGCTG
Organism: Candidatus Omnitrophota bacterium; assembly: GCA_028719265.1. GTDB lineage: Bacteria > Omnitrophota > Gorgyraeia > Gygaellales > Profunditerraquicolaceae > UBA6249. The sequence goes on along the minus strand of JAQUKF010000021.1, from coordinate 11,287 downwards.
GTAATACCCAGCTTTATCGTACAGATAAAATAGCTTCCCAGTATTCCGATGATATTGGCGTAAAGGGTCAAGACCGGCAGCATCGCTCCCAGCGCCACGAAACGCGGCACCACTAGGTATTTTACCGGGTTGGCCGCCAGCGTCTCCAGGGCGTCGATCTGCTCGGTAACCTGCATGGAGCCGAGCTCTGCGGTATTCGACGCCCCCACCCTGCCTGCGACTATCAAGGCGGTGATCACCGGGCCCAGCTCGCGCACGATAGATAAAGCTACCATGCTTGCGATATACAATTCCGAGCCGATGCGCTGCATGAAATAGGCGGTCTGCAGGGCAAAGATAAACCCGATAAATAAGGCTACCAGCGAGACTATGGGGAAGCTGTCGTAACCTGCCTTTTTGGCCTGTTCGATTATGCGCTCGGTCTTATAAGGCGGCTTAAAGGTCAGATAGACGGTCTGGACGGCCAGGTTGGTCAGGCCGCCGACAAAGTGCATTAAGGAAAGTACCTTACGGCCTAAATCCACGAAGAATAAAGTGAACATTATTCGAAAACAAGTTCTTCGTTCTTACGCGTTACCTTGATCGAAGAGCCTTCCTTGTATTTTTTGGAGATGATCTCCTGCGCCAGGGAATCCTCCAGGTATCTCTGGATCGTCCTCTTCAGCGGGCGGGCCCCGAAGACCGGATCGAACCCTTTCTCGATCAGGAATTCCTTGGCCTCCTTGTTCACCTCCAGGGTTATGCGGTGATCCTTCAGGCGCTCGATAACATATCCGATCTCGATATCGATGATGCGCGAAAGGTCCTCCTTGACCAGCTGCCGGAAGACGATAATATCGTCTATACGGTTAAGGAATTCCGGCTTGAAGGAGTGCTTGACCGCCTCCAGCAGCTTTTCTTTCATATCCTGGTAAGTAGTCTCCTCCCTCTGCGTCTTGAACCCCAGGGAGCCGGTCTTACGGATCAGGTCCGCCCCGACATTAGAGGTCATAATTATGATAGTGTTCTTGAAATCCACCTTGCGGCCGAAGCTGTCGGTCAGCCTTCCCTCTTCAAAAACCTGAAGCAGGAGGTTAAAGACATCAGGATGGGCCTTCTCGATCTCATCCAGCAGTATGACCGCGTAAGGCCGACGCCTGACGCGCTCCGTAAGCTGGCCGCCTTCTTCATAACCGACATATCCCGGCGGGGCGCCGATAAGCCTAGAGACATTGAATTTCTCCATATACTCCGACATATCAAGCTGCAGCAGGGCATCCTCGTCCCCAAACATGAATTCGGCCAGCGCCCTGGCAAGCAGGGTCTTTCCTACGCCGGTCGGGCCCAGGAAAACGAAAGAACCGATAGGCCGCTTGGGATCCTTGATGCCGGCGCGCGAACGCCTGACCGCGTGCGCGATCGCCTCGATCGCCTCGTTCTGCCCGACTACGCGCTTATGCAGCTCCTCTTCTATCTTAAGCAATTTCTCGCTTTCCTTTTCTTCAAGCCTAAAAGTAGGTATCCCTGTCCACTGCGCCACTATCTTGGCAATATCTTCGGCTGTAACTTCCGGACGCATCTTATCCTTCGCCTGGCTCCACTCCTTGTTTAATTTCTCCAGCTCCTGGCGCGCGATGCGCTCCTGGTCCCTCAGGGAAGCCGCCTTCTCGAAATCCTGGCTTTTTATATAAGACTCCTTTTCTTTTCTTAAAGAATCCACCTGGGCCTCCAACTTCTTGATCTCAGGAGGAACTATCAACACATTCAGCCTGGCATGCGAACCCGCTTCGTCGATCAGGTCGATCGCCTTATCCGGCATGAACCTTCCGGAGATATAGCGGTCGGACAGCCTTGCCGCCGCCTCAAGCGAATCGTCGCTAAAAGATACCCTGTGGTGAGCCTCGTACTTATCGCGCAGGCCTTTTAAGATCTCCACCGTCTGCTCCACGCTTGGAGGCTCTACCATTATCGTCTGAAACCTGCGCTCCAGGGCGGCATCCTTCTCTATATATTTACGGTATTCATCCAGGGTAGTTGCCCCGATGCATTGCATCTCTCCGCGGGAAAGCGCCGGTTTCATAATATTAGAGGCGTCTATCGCCCCTTCCGCGGCACCTGCGCCGACCAAGGTATGCAACTCATCGATAAATATGATCACGTCCTGCGAACGCTTGATCTCCTCCATGATCGCCTTGATCCGCTCCTCGAACTGTCCGCGGTATTTCGTTCCGGCAACCATCAAGGCCAGATCCAGGACCACGATACGTTTGCCCCTTAAAACCTCCGGGATATTCCCGTGTATGATAAGCTGCGCCAAGCCTTCTACGATGGCCGTCTTGCCTACGCCGGCCTCTCCCAGCAACACCGGATTGTTCTTGGTGCGGCGGCTCAGGATCTGAACAACCCTTTCTATCTCCTGCACACGGTCTATGACCGGATCCAGTTTGTTCTCGCGCGCCAAAGCCGTAAGGTCCCTGCCAAAGGCATCCAGGGCAGGAGTTTTAGTTTTAGACTGACTCCCCTGGCCCTGATTCATTCCCGGCAAGGCCGAACCCAAAAGGCTCATTACCTCGTTACGCACGGAATTAAGGTCCATCCCTAAATTCAACAATACCTGCGAAGCAATCCCCTCCCCTTCACGGATAAGTCCGAGCAGTAGATGTTCGGTGCCGATATAATTGTGCCCAAGGGAACGAGCCTCCTCTGCGGCCAGCTCAAGGGCCTTCTTGGCACGCGGAGTAAATGGTATATCGCCGATGATCTGGGTGGTCGGACCCGGTTGGACAAGCTTTTCTATTTCCAACCTTATATTCTCCAGCGAAACATCCATCTTCTGCAATACTGCCGCAGCCACGCCTTCTCCCTCGCGGACAAGTCCAAGCAATATATGTTCGGTGCCGATATAATCGTGGTTAAAACGCCTGGCCTCCTCCTTTGCCAGTATGATCACCTTCCTTGCCCTCTCCGTAAAACGATTGAACATGATTTTATTCTCCTCTAATGATCCCGCCTCCTCCATTGCAAATAATGGGCAAGGCAGGATTAATTTATGCGTTGATTTATTCGCGTTATTACGCTCGCAAATCAGGCATTCATTAAGTTTAATTTTTTACGTATAAGCTGCGCCCTCTTCAGATCCCTCTCGTCGGAAGAAAGCTTTTTGTTCTCCAGCTTCTGCAAATGCGCAGGCTGGGTAATAATAAAAAGTTCGTTGACCGTCCGCCGGTCAATATCCCTAATCATCCCCAGGTCGCATCCGAGCCTAACCATAGAGAGCAGCTCGATCGTCTCCTGGCTGGTGATGATGCGGGCGCTCTTTAAGATGCCCAGGGAACGGTTAACCCTGTCCTCCAGGACCTCCCTGTTCTTGGAAAGCAGTATCTGGCGCGCCTGGGTCTCCTGTTCAATTATCTGGCGGATAAGCCCGTTTATATTCTCGATTATCTCATCCTCCCCGTGCCCCAGGGAAACCTGATTGGAGATCTGGAAGAAATTCCCGCTGGCCTGCGTTCCTTCCCCGTAAAGGCCGCGGGTAGTAAAACTCAATTTGGCGATGGCGGCCAGGACTCTTTCGATCTGGCGGCTCATCACCAAAGCAGGCAGATGAAGCATGACCGAACCGCGCATCCCTGTGCCCGTATTCGTGGGGCAGGCGGTAAGATAACCGAAATCGTCGAGATAGGCATAATCCAGGAGCCCGGAAAGCGAATCGTCCAGCCGGTTAATGATATTCTTTGCCTCAAAGAGGTTAAAACCTGACTGCATCAGCTGAATGCGCAGGTGGTCCTCTTCGTTGACCATTATCGCGATTACCTCTTCATCGTCCACCAGCACCGCCTTATACTCCGTCTTCTGGGAATGTTCGATTGACATCAGGTGCCTTTCCACAAGGAACTGCTTGTCAACCGTATCCAGCTCCGCCAGCTTAAAGATCGTCGAGTTCTTCAGCATATTTATCCTGGATACCGCATCGCTGACCTTAGCCAGCACCTCTTCAAGCTGCTCCTTGCTGGCCCAATGCGGAAAAGGATATTTATTCAGGTTCCTGGCCAAGCGTATCCTGCTTGAAATAACGATATCTGAATTCGGGCCGGTACCCTTAAGCCACTCGCTGGTATGGTTCAATAGATCATTTATCTTCATCTTATCCCTTATCCTTCTTTGACTCTATTGCCCTGATCTGGTCGCGCAGCCGCGCCGCTTCCTCGAAATTCTCTTTTTGTATCGCCCTCTGCATTTCGGCTTTCAAATTAACCAGTTCCGTTCCCTTTCTATTAGACTTTACAGAATCCTTGCCCTTGGCAAGCGGAGACTTCCCCACGTGCTGGCTTGAGCCGTGTATCCGTTTTAACAGAGGAGCCAGGTATTTACGGAAGGCGTTATAGCAATCCCCGCAGCCAAGCCTGCCGATCTTCTTGAAATCCGCGTAGGTCAAGTTGCAGTTCGGGCATTTGGCGGCGGAATTTTCCTCTTCCTGCTCCGGCTTCCCGAAATCAGCCATGCCCGCCAAAAGGTCGCTTAAGCCGAATTGCTGCTCCATAGCCGCGCTCTTATGCCTTGCGCACTCCTCGCAAAGGTGAAGCTCGGTCATCTGATCGTCGATGATCTCAGTCAGATGAACCGTAGCCTGGTTTTTCTTGCAAATATCGCAGAGCATCAATACCTCGTCCCTTCCCTGCCGGTGAGTGTCTTGAATTTCTTTATAAGCGAAAGTGTAAGTCTTCCGGGTTTACCGCCTCCGATGATCCTGCCGTCCACCTTCACTACCGGGATAATCTCTGCGGCAGTTCCTGTCAGGAAACACTCATCGGAAATATATACTTCATGCCGGGTGATCACATGTTCATGCACCGGGATCCTGCTTTTACGGGCGATCTCCAGGATCGAATCACGGGTGATCCCGCGCAAGGTGCCCATACACTGCGGGGGTGTATAAAGATGTCCGTTCTTAACCACAAATATATTATCCCCCGTACACTCCGCCACATACCCCAGCGAATCAAGCATGATCGCCTCGTCGCTCCCGCAGTTGGCAGCCTCGATCTTGGCCAGGATATTATTCAAATAATTCAAAGACTTGATCTGCGGATTAAGCGCTTCGGGCAGATTACGCACCGTAGGCACGGTCACGATCGCCAGCCCTTCCCTGTAGAGTTTCTCAGGGTACAGGGCGATCTTATCCGCGATGATAATCACCGTGGATCCTTTGGTGCATTTACGCGGATCAAGCCCCAAATCCCCCTCTCCGCGCGTAACCACCAGGCGGATATACGCGTTATCCAGTTTATTGATCTTAAGCGTCTGGGTAACCGCCTTGATCAGCTGTTCCTTGTTCAAGGGAACCTTTAGCATTATACTCTGTGCAGATTCAAAAAGACGGTCAATATGCTCGCTCAGCTTAAACACTTTGCGATTATAGGAGCGGATCCCTTCGAAAACCCCGTCTCCATAAAGCAAACCATGGTCAAAAACGGAAACCTTCGCGTTCTCCCTGTCATAAAATTTCCCGTTGATATAGATCTTCATTTTTCTCCTCTTCTTTCTGCCGTCCGTGTTATCTCAATCCGGAACGGATCAATGTAATATCATTCCGTCTTTCAAATGTATAAGCCTGCCTGCTACTTTTGCGATATCCTTGTCGTGCGTAACCATAAGGACCGTGATCTTTTCCTCCCGGTTAAGCTCGGTAAGCAGCTTAATGATGATCTGGCCGTTTTCCGAATCCAGGTTACCGGTAGGCTCGTCGCAAAGCAAAAGCTGCGGCTGGTTTATCAGCGCGCGGCAGATAGCCACCCTCTGCTGCTCCCCTCCCGACAAGGCCTGCGGCTTATGCGTCAGTCTTTGCGCAAGCCCCAGCCTTTCCAGAAGGCCGCGGGCGCGCTCCAGGTTCTTCTTCCTCTGCCACCAGCTCCTTAGAAGACTGGGAAACAGGACGTTCTCCAGCGCGGTCAATTCCGGCAAAAGATGGAAGAACTGAAAAACAAAACCGACCTTGCGGTTACGGAACACCGAACGCGCGTTATCGTCCAGGCCGTAGATATCTTCCCCCTCGAAATAAACCTTGCCGCCGCTGGGATTATCCAGGCCGCCCAATATATGCAAGAGCGTGGACTTACCCGCTCCCGAAGGACCCTGGATCGCCAGGAACTCTCCCTTGCCTACGGAAAAATCTATATCTTTTAATACATCAAGGCGGCTTGCCTGGTCGCAATAACTCTTGCAGATACCGCTTGCCCTGACTATATCATTATTCATGCCGCACCGCCTCGCTGGGAACTATCCTGGCGGCGTAATACGCCGGATATATGCTGGCAACCAGGACTATCGCCAGGGCAGATAATAATATCAAACTGATATCCCCGGCATTTATATTCACCGGGATGCGCTCAAAATAATAAACGTCCTTGGGAATAAGTTCCCTGCCGATGATCCGGGATATAAAATTCACCACCTTATCCAGAGAAAGAGCAAGCGAGATCCCCGCCCCCAACCCCAGGACGATCCCGGCCAGGCCGATGGAAACCCCCTGAAAAACAAAAACCTGCAAGATACTCCCGGTCTTGGCCCCGACTGAACGCAGGATACCGATATCCTTGATCCTGCTCATTACCGACATGATCAATGTGCTTAGTATGCCGAATGCCGCCACTACCGTAGTCATGGTCACTACTATGAACATGACTATCTTTTCCAGCTTCAATGCCTCCAGGAAATTCCTATTGGCGTCTATCCAGGTGCGTGCCCGGTACGGACCGACCCCGGTCAAATCCCGATACAGCCTTTCCTTAATATCCTCGACCTTATAAGCATCGTCGACCTTGACCGCGATGCCGCCTACTGTATCCGGCATCTTATAAAAATCCTGCGCCCCTTTTATTCCGGTGAGGACCAGGCTGGAATCATAAAGATACATCCCGCTGTTAAAAATACCCTTGATCAGGAAATCCGTCTTGGTAAGGGTGACCGGGGAAACCAAGCTTATCTTTTCCCCTACCCCCACTCCCAGGCGCCAGGCAAGCTCCTGGCCTACCGCCACTTCGTTGCCGGAAAAATCATAGCTTCCCGCCTTAAGGTATTCATCGATATCGGATACCTTAGGCTGCAGCTTCGGGTCGATACCGCGCACCTCCACGCCAAAGATCGACTTATCGTTCTTTACCAGCGCCTGCCCATCGATAAAAGGCGATGAACCTTTTACGTAATCAAGAGAGTTGAGCTTATCGATTACCCGATAAGGTTCCTTTGAGCCGCCGTAAAATTCCAAAGACAGATGCGCGTTGGTACCGACCATCTTGTCTTCAAGGAACCTGTCAAATCCGCTCATTACCGAGATCACCACGATCAGCACCATAACCCCGATGGCAATCCCAACCATGGAGATGAGCGCGGTCGTGGAAATTATCTTTTCTTTCTTGCCCGCCCTAAGGTATCTCTGGCTAAGCCATAACTCCGGGATCATATCACTCCTGGGCCTCTTCCTGCTTCCTCAACAAGGGAAACAGTATCACATCCCTGATCGACTGCTGGTCCGCAAGCAGCATAACCAGCCTGTCGATCCCAATACCAAGCCCGCCGGCAGGAGGCATGCCATGCTCCAGGGCCAGGATATAATCCTCATCCACGCTCTTTGCCTCATTAGGGTCAAGTTCCCTGACCTCTTCCTCAAAACGCCTGCGCTGTTCGCGTGGATCGTTCAATTCGGAATAGGCGTTGGCGATCTCCATCCCCGCCACATAGAGCTCAAACCTCTCCGAGATCAAGGGGTTATCTTTCTTGGTCTTGGCCAAAGGGCAAAGACTGGTAAAATAATCCGTGATGAAGACAGGGTTTACCTGCAGCCCCTCTTCCAGGGCATCTTCGATAACCTTGTTTATCTGCGAACGGCTTAAGCGCGTTTTGTCTTTTGCAAACCCCTTTTCCTGCAGTTTCTCAAGCATTTTTTCCGGAGTATCGGATGGCTCGATACCGAACTTGTCCTTGACCAGCCCGGCAAAGGACTGCCTGGCCCACGGGGTCTTAAGCGAAATAGCCTTACCCTGGCAGGCCAGCTCTTCTTTGCCCGTGACCTCCTTTGCCGCATAACAGATCAGTTCCTGGGTCAAGTTGATCATATCTTCGCAATTTGCGTAAGCCTGATAGACCTCAAGCATAGTAAATTCCGGGTTATGCCGGGTGGAAACCCCTTCGTTGCGGAAAGAACGGTTGATCTCATAAACCCGGTCAAGCCCTCCCACCAGCAGGCGTTTCAAATACAGCTCCGGGGCAATCCTTAAATAAAGCTGCATCCCGTATTCGTTATGGAATGTCGTAAACGGCCTGCCCGCCGCCCCGCCGGCAATATCGTGCATCATCGGGGTCTCTACCTCCAGGAAGCCTTTCTCATCGAGAAAATTACGCACGGCCCGGATTACCTTTGCGCGCAGCAAAAACACATTCTTTACCTGCTCATTGGAAAGCAGGTCCAGGTAACGCTGCCTGTAACGCAGCTCCACATCCTTTAAACCATGCCACTTTTCCGGCAGAGGCCGCAGGGCCTTGGCCAGCACCGTCAGATCGGAAACCTTGACCGTAAACTCACCCGTATGAGTCTTAAAAAGCTCTCCGCTTACGCTTATGATATCGGCGATATCAAGCTGCCCAACAAGACCGGCTTTATCATCCCCCAAAAGATCGCGTTTGATATAAAGTTGTATCTTGCCGGTAGAATCCCTTAAATCCATAAACCCCACCTTGCCGTGGCTGCGGTTAGCGGTAATCCTGCCGCAAAGAGTAACATTCTTGCCTTCTTCGAAAGAAGTCAAAGCGCTTCCTATAGTCTGATGAACCGGCACAAAAGCCGGGTACGGAGGCACGTTTTTCTCTTTAAGCGCCTCCAATTTAGCCACCCTTTGCTGAATAATCTCGTTAATATCCATAGTTTAGTAATTATATAGTAGATTTGGGGTTATGTCAAAAGAAAACGGGCGGGGAGAAATGATAAAAATAGGAGGTTCCACCCTGCTGGAACCTCCTATTTTTTACATATTAAGGCCGGTATTGCGAAAGTCTCTTGATCCTTTTAAGCATATTAGGATGTGTGCTTAAAAGCTCCATCATCCTGTCTCCAAGACTAAGCCTGATATTGGACTTCCTGAGCATATCCAGTTCAGAGGCGTCAATCGTACCGCTCTTATCCAGGTCCAACTGCGAAAGCTCCAGCACCTCTTTCCTTCCGCGGGAAGGGTCATTGATAAAAAAGGCCTTCAGTCCTTCTCCCTGCCTAAGGGATTCCTTGTTCAGCCTGGCAGAACCGTAAGCCAGCTTATAAAGGCTGGAGGCCAGGGCTTTCGGCTGGTTCCCCAAAAGCACCGAACCGCGGTCAGCGAAATACTCCCTGATACGCGAAGCGTATAACACCAGGAGATTGGTTATGAAATAAAAGATGAAAGCGGCCAAGCCGATAAGCACGGTATTGCCTCCCCGGCTATCCCGCCTGCGGCCGTAAAACAGGAATTGCCAGGCGATATTGTACATAACCATGGGGATCACCGAAAGCAGGGTGATCGTAAGCACATCGTGGTTCTTCAAATGGCTCAGCTCATGTCCCAAAACCGCTTTCAATTCCTCTTCATCAAGCAGGTTAAGGATGCCGCTGGTCACGCAGACCCTGCCGTCCTTAAGCGAGCGGCCGAATGCAAAGGCGTTTGGAATATCGATCTGGGCAACTCCGATTTTCGGCATGGGGATATTGGCCCGCATGCTTAAGGCCTCCAGCATCTGGAACAGGCGGGGATTGTCCTGCCTCTTAAGATATTTTACCCTCATGCTCCATTCCACCATCTTGGGCCCCAGCATATACTGGATGAACATCATCACAATGGCGATAATCAGGTAAAAGCTGAAAGATCCTGTATGCAGAAAGCCCGCGCCGATAATGACGACCAGCGAATAGATAAGACCGAACAAAAGAGTTACCAAAAGCCACATCCTTAACTGTAAAGACCACATAATATTCCCCCCTTTATTATCAAATATCGCTAAAAATTAAATCCGGCTCCGGACACATCGGCCTTAACGGTAAACTTGTACAAAGGCGTCTTCTTGCTGTCGGTATTCACGTAAACATACTGGGTTATCGGTCCAAAGTATCCTTTAGGATCAAACCTTACCTCAAGGCTTGCGCTCTCACCGGGCTTAATTGAATTCTTATCCATATCCGAGGTAGTGCAGCCGCAGGAGGCGTATGTGCCGGTGATATTCAAGGTCTCCGTGGAATCGTTTTTCAGCGAAAATACATGTTTTACGATCCCTCCGGAAACAGCTATTTTGCCGAAATCCCATGTGTCCGAGCCAGCCTCAGCGGCCCCTGCCGCCAGAGACGGAAGAATGAGAAAAAAAAGAAAAACGAATAAGAGCAACTTGCGCATCAACCCCTCCAGAGTAAAAACACCCCTAAAACAAAGAACAAGACAGCCATGAATATCTTGATGGAACCCAGATGTTTTTTCAGGAATCCCGCGAACTGTATGCTGGTCGTGCCAAACAGCGCAAGCGCAAAGATGACCAAAAGCGGGACGATAAACATGATATTATAGATCAAAAGATAACCCAGGGCCTGCAGTTTAAAAGAGCTGGCCTTGAGCACAAAGGCTATCGTTGGTAAATACACCTGTCCGGTGCAGACCGCTTCCAGCAGGGAAACAAGAAAACCGGTAATGAAGGCGCTGGCAACCAGCCTGGCCAATCCGCAAGAGCCGCCCTCCTGCCTCTGGCGGGTGCCTTTCCGGTAAAAGAACCCCACGACCTTGCGTATCCGTTCTTTGACCGCCGCAGGCAGCTGCAGGACAAGATCGTCTGTGGAACCGGTCCTCTTGAATTTGATGAAATCATAAACTGCCAGGATGCCGAAAACGATACAGGCCAGGCCCATCGTTATATTGAACAGATGAGTGAGCATCCAAAGCCCGCGGAACCGGTAGAAAAAATTGAATATGCCCAGGCCGATACCCAGGTATGTCAGGAAAACCGAAATGATGAAGGCCGAGCCGATAAAAAACAGCTCCCTCTTGCGGTACCCCTGGGCAGCCAGGAAAGAAATAAAGAAGACGATCACCGTGAACGCGCAGGGGTTTATCCCGTCTTCAAGACCGGCGACAACCACCGACAGGGGGACAAAGCTTTTAAAATACTCGACGGGGTCAGCCGGCATCAGTCCCGGCCCGGCAAGACCGGCATCCAGAGAGCTGTTTATGAAATTACGCAGCCTCTCCTCCGTCATTCTTTCGCCGCTCAAAAACCTCCCCCCCATGTAAAAAAGCGGGATCTTTAT
>JAQUKF010000020.1 GCA_028719265.1 Candidatus Omnitrophota bacterium | reverse complement strand
TCTTCTTTAAGGGCATATGCCGCGTGACAACAGCAGTAGTCAAATTCGATGCCCTGACCAATCCTGTTGGGCCCCCCTCCCAAGATTACAACCCTTTTGCGCTCCAATCGTACCTTCCTTTTTTTATGCAGCCGCTCCACTTTTCCTCCCCGGCGCAGGACAAACCCGGTTTAATATCCGAATCCGTCCGAAGCAACAGCTTATCCCGTATAATATTCTATAAATAGCTAATTATTTTTACCCTTCAGCATCCTTCCTGTCTTCTTTACTGCTTCATCAACGGAAGAAGCCTTGATTATCCCGGCTATCTCCCAAGAACCCAGACTTATAACCGGTATTTTAAATTGTAAACAATAGGCTATCTCCGAAAGCGTTCCTGCCTGCCCCGGGAGGGCAATTACTACATCAGCGGCCTTTACCACCAGGACATTTCTAGCCAAACCCAGACCAGTCGGGATAACTATATCTACAAACCGATTTGCCTCATTTTTGTTATAACCCGGGATAATACCAATGGTTAGTCCTCCCCCGGATCTAAATCCTGAACAAACCGCCTTCATTGTACCACTTAAACCACCAGAAACTAATATATCAACCACTTTTACCAGTTTTTTGCCTAAATTATGGGCTAATTGCTCCACTTTATTAGAACAATCATGTCCCCCTATTACAGATACTATTTTTTTACGCATATCTATGTTTTTTAAAAAATGCGCCTGGCAGGAATTGAACCTGCATCACCAGCTCCGGAGGCTGGTGCCTTATCCGTTGGGCCACAGGCGCGGCTCTAAAATAAATCCAACTGCTGTTCGTGTTTCTCTTCAGGCGAATCATTATCAAATATCGAAATCACGCCATACTCTCCGTCATAGCCGGGTTTAATATTTACCCTGCCTGCCCGTGCCCGCATTATGCCTTCCACGACCTTGGCCGGTAATTTCTTTGCCAAATCTTCCCGGGAGGCACGCATCAATATATCGAATTCCGTCCCGAAGTTAGCCAGGTAGCTCCGATAATCCCTTTCCACCCCCATGCTTGCCTTACCCGCACCTTTTGCCTCCGCGATTATCTGATCCAGCGAAATAAGGTTCTTAAAAGGAATAGCGTTCCCCGGAACAAACCCTTCAGGACGATCGGCCAGTTTTTCAACCCGGTTGGCTACCCCTACGGTCACATTCTTCCCGCACTTGGGACACTTTCCGTTATGGGCTTTCGTTTCCTGCGGCGACCAACGGATACCACAAAGCCTGTGCCCGTCAAAATGATATTTACCTTCCTCCGGGAAGAATTCGATGGTATAAAGGAACCTCTTTTTGTCCTTGGTTTTCAAAACCTCCCTTATGGTCATATAATCCAGATCGCAATCAAAGACGTTGGCCTCGCGTCCGACCCTGGAAGGCGAATGCGAATCGCTATTAGAGATAAGAGTGAACCTGTCTAAGGCGCTAAGCCTCCAGTTCATTGTCGGATCGCTTGACAGGCCTGTCTCGAGCGCAAATATCTTCTCTGTCTGTGACTCAAAACAGTCCTCTATCCTGTCAAACCCCGACATAGAGCCAAATACCGAAAACCAGGGGGTCCAGATATGCCCAGGGACGATCATGCAGTTTTCGTCAATATCAAAAACGATGCGCGCAAGATCTTCGGCATCCAACCCCAATATCGGCCTTCCGTCGCTGGCGAGGTTGCCCATCCTGCCTAATTTTTCATTGATCTTATCCACGCTTTTAAAAGAAGGGCTGAAGATTAAAGTGTGTATGCGATAGGTCCTGCCGTTCTTGGAATAGATGCTGCTTACTTCTGCGGTAAGCATGAAATATACGCCCGCATGCCTATATAAACCGTTCCCGCAATCCTCCAGGGTATGCTTCAGCTCCTCCAGCCATAAATGGTGCGTGAAATCCCCGGTTCCCATAAGGGTAACCCCTTTTAATTTCGCCCATTCCGCCAAGTGCTTAACATCCATATCGCGGCTGGTGGCCCGGGAATATTTAGAATGAATGTGCAAATCTGCAATAAATTCCATCTTATGCCTTATACACCTGCCTTCCTTTACAAATAGTATATTCGACCAACCCTCTTAGCCTCTTGCCGATAAAAGGCGAATTCTTCGATTTTGAAACTATCTTCTTTTTATCAAGTATAAATTCTTTCTTCGCATCTACAACGATTACGTCCGCATCCGCTCCAACGCCCAGGGTGCCCTTGCTTATCCCCAGGATCTTTGCGGGATTCAGGGCAGTTTTTTCGATAAATTCCGGCCAGCTCAAGATCTTTTTATCGACCAATTCCATAATACCAATGGAGAGGCCGGATTCAAGGCCAATCTTGCCAAACTCCGCGCGCTCAAACTCTATGTCCTTTTCGTTCTCGGTGTGAGGGGCATGGTCCGAAGCAATAACGTCTATCGTGCCGTCCATCAAACCCTGTTTGATTGCCGCCAGGTCATCCGGGCTTCTTAAGGGTGGATTTATCTTCATATTTGTATCATACCCCAAAAGCGCGTCATCCGTAAGAGAAAAATAATGCGGAGCGGTCTCGCAGGTAACCTTTATTCCTTTTTTCTTGGCCGCAGAAATTATTTCTACCGACTGCCGGCAGCTGACATGAGCAATATGCACGCAAGTCCCGGCCTTTTCCGCCAACTCAATATCCCGCGCTACCCTCTTATATTCCGATTCGTTAGGAATACCCCGCAACCCCAGGCGGGTAGAATTAAACCCCAGATTGATAACACCTTTACCGGAGACCCCCTTGTCTTCACAATGGCAAACAGTCAGGATGCCGGCCTTTTTTGCGGCTTTAAACGCCTCAAGCATCAACCCCCTGTCATCAACGGAACAGCCGTCATCGCTTATAGCGCAGGCTCCGTTTTTCTTTAACCCCGGGATGTCACTTAGCTCCTTACCCAGGCGCCCCCTGGTGATCGTCCCGCAGACAAGTACATTGACTTTTGAAGTTTTCCTGATTATCTCTTTTAATAGTTCTATGTTCTCTGCAGAGTCCATGGCCGGAGCAGTATTCGGCATGGCAAGAAGAGTAGTAACCCCTCCCTTTGCTGCGGCGGCAGTCCCCGTAGCTACGGTCTCTTTATCCTCTCTTCCTGGCTCGCGCAAATGCACGTGCATATCTACTATGCCCGGAGCGACGATTTTGCCTGCCGCATCTATCAAAGTTTCTGTTTGAACCTTAATATCTCCGGAGACCCCGGCTATTTTGCCGTTTTCGATCAAAACGTCCAAAACAGCGTCTATGGAATTTGCAGGATCCACTACTCTTCCATTTTTAATTAAGATACTCATGCCTTTACTTCCCTTGCCTGGGCCACCAAAAATAGTACCGCCATGCGTACGGCAATACCATTGGTCACTTGATCCAGAATTACCGAGTTTCCCCCGTCCGCAACCCCGCTGGACATCTCGATGCCCCTATTGATCGGTCCCGGATGCATAACAACTATGCCCTTTTTGGCCTTGGCCAGCCTCTCTTCGGTAATGCCGAATTTTTTGTAATAATCCAACTGCTGCGGAAAGGCCGTCTCTTCATCCCTTTCAAACTGCATTCTTAAAACATTCACCGCATCCGCATTCCTTAAAACCTCGTCCAGATCGCTGGAGGTCCTTACCCCGGTCCTCTCTATCTGTGACGGCAGAAGCATGCGGGGAGCGCAGACGGTCACATTGGCCCCCAATTTAGTCAAGCCCCAAATATTGGACCGGGCAACCCGCGAATGCGCTATGTCCCCTACGATAGCGACGTTCAACCCCTTGACTCCGCCCAGCTTCTCCTTAAGGGTAAAAATGTCCAGCAGCGCCTGTGTAGGATGTTCATGCCAGCCGTCGCCGGCATTAACCACGCTGATATCTAAAGCCCCCGCCAGCATATTTGCTGCACCCGAGCAACTGTGACGTATGATAATTATATCCGCCTTGAGCGCCTGGATATTTTTACCGGTATCGATCAGGGTCTCGCCTTTGCGCACGCTGGATGTCTCTGTAGATATATTGATGACGTCTGCAGAAAGCCTTTTGGCCGCAACCTCAAAAGAAACGCGGGTACGCGTAGATGGTTCGTAAAAAAGGTTAACCGCCGTTTTACCGCGCAAGGCCGGCACTTTTTTAATTTCTCGCGTGGAAACCTCCTTGAAGGACTCTGCGGTCTCAAGTATAAGCCCTATCTCTTCAGCGCTAAGATACTCAAGCCCCAGAAGATCCTTTTTGTTCCAAGCCATCACGTCTTCTCCGTAATCAATACTTCATCGGTGCCGTCCGACTCTTCAAGATGCACTTCGATAATTTCCTGGCTGGAAGTAGGAATATTTTTCCCCACAAAGTCCGCCCGGATCGGCAGCTCCCTGTGTCCACGGTCGATTAAAACGGCCAACTGTATCGATTTCGGCCTCCCGAAATCGATAAGCGCATCCAGGGCAGCCCGGATAGTCCTCCCCGTATAAAGAACATCATCAATCAATACCAGTTTTTTGTTGTTGATATCAAAATCTATCTCGGTTTTACGCACAAGCGGCTGTCCCGAAGCCAGGGCCAGGTCGTCCCGGTAAAGCGTGATATCCAAGGCTCCAGCGGGGATATCCATTCCCTCGATCTTCTTTATACACTCCGCCAGGCGCCTGGCGATATAGACTCCCCGGTTTCTTATCCCTACAAGGCACAAATCCGCCGTTCCCTTATTCTTCTCGATAATTTCATGCGCTATGCGCATAATCGAGCGGCTGACCGCTTCTTTGTCCAATATCTTTGCTTTTTCTTTCATCGGATATTCCTGCCCTGTTATTTCGAAGCTCCCGGATTTAAGAAATCCCCGCCGAAGGCTTCTAATTCAAAAAAAATACCCCTGGCCTATCTTGCCAAGGGTTTATATTTTTAACGCGTTTTTTATCCATTCTTCCTCACCTTGCCAGCTTCACCGAACTGGGCTTAAAGGTTCCTGTTTTATTTAATATACCACAAAAAATTACCGTGTCAAGACAAAACCGGATCCTTATAATCCCATAAAGCTTTTTAAATAATAACTACAAATTCTCCACGAGGCCTGTTTCCAGAAAGCCTGATTATGGCTTCCTCGGCGGTACCACGAAACACCTCTTCAAATTTCTTGGTCAACTCCCTGGCAAACACAACTTCTTTGTCCCCGAAAACAGCCTTTATATCCTCCAGGCTGGACAGTATCCTATGACAGGATTCATAAAAAACCAAGGTGCAGCCCAGTTTTTTTAATCTCTCGAGCTGATTTTTACGCGCTTGGCTCCGGTTAGCCAGGAACCCCCCGAAATAAAACTCATGGGCAGGCCTGCCGGAAAGAACAAGGGCGTTAACAAAGGCCGTTGCCCCGGGAAGAAAAGTCATCTCGAGATTATTCTGAATTGCCAAATTGATCAAATTATACCCTGGGTCAAGAATGCCGGGAGTGCCGGCATCGGAAACCAGGGCGACATCCCGGCCTTGCTTTAATAAACCGACGATGTAATCTGCCTTCATAAACCTGTTGTGCTGGAAGAAACTGGTAGTGGGGGTCTTAATAGAATAATGATCAAGCAGGATCTTTGTATGCCGGGTATCTTCACAGGCAATCAAGTCCACTTTTTTTAAAACCTCGATCGCCCGAACGGTTAAATCCTTTAAATTGCCGATTGGGGTACCGACGATATAAAACATTATTCCACGGTTACGGATTTCGCCAGGTTCCGCGGCTGGTCAACATCGCAACCGCGCTTGACCGATATATGATACGCCAAAAGCTGCAGGGGGAGCGCGACCAGCAAGGGAGAAAACAACTCGTCGCACTTCGGGACATATATAACTTCGCCTGTCAATTCCTTTATATTGTTATCCCCTTCGGTGGCGATGGCGATGATCTTGCCGCGGCGGGAACGTATCTCCTGGATATTAGAAACCATTTTTTCATATACTTTTGAGCCAGCCGCTATACAGACCACAGCCCGGTACTCGTCGATCAAGGCTATCGGACCATGCTTCATCTCCCCGGCGGCGTATCCTTCTGCAGGAATATACGAAATTTCTTTCAATTTTAACGCCCCTTCCAGGGCCGAAGGATAATTTACGTTCCTGCCCAGATATAGAAAAGAACCCAGGTGGGAATGCCTGCGGGATACGCGGGCAATGGCATCTTGCTCTTTCAGGATCTCCGCCTGCCTGCCGGGGATCTTCTTCAGCTCTTTAATCAGCCTGTCAAGCCTGGCCGGGAGGATTGCGTTACGGATCTTGGCCAGATAGAAAGCAAACAAATATATCGCAACCAGCTGAGCGGTGTAAGCTTTGGTAGAGGCAACGCCGATCTCTGGGCCGGCGTGGGTATATATCACTCCGTCAGACTCCCGGGTCAGGGTCGAACCCAGAACATTGCATATGGAAATTACCGAGGCACCGAGCTTGCGCGCCTGCCTGACCCCTGCCAGGGTATCGGCAGTTTCCCCCGACTGGCTGATCGCCAAAACCAAAGTGTCCTTATTGATCAGGAGCTCCCGGTAACGGAATTCGCTGGATACATCTATCTGCGTGGGGATCTTCGAAATGCTTTCAAATATGTACTTCCCCACCAATCCCGCATGATAAGCCGTGCCGCAGGCGACAACAAAAATATTCTTGATGCTTTTCAACTTCTGGGCACCAATGAACTGCTCCTTAAAGATTATCCTGCTGTCCCTGGGAATCCTGAGGTTTATCAGATTTTCGATAATCCCGGGCTGCTCGTTTATCTCTTTAAGCATAAAATGCTTATAGCCCTGCTTCTGCGCCTGCTCGATATCCCAGGCAAGCCTCTCCGGCTTCTTTGTCAATTGCCTGCCCTCAAGATCGGTAATCTTATAACCGTTCTTGCTCAAAACCGCTATTTCATTCTCTCCCAGAAAAACGATATTTTTAGTATAACCCAAAATCGCAGGAGCATCCGAAGCGATAAAATTTTCGTTCTTTCCTATCCCCAGGATCAGAGGGCTTCCCGACCGGGCACCGATTAACTTTTCCGGCTCGCGACTTGAAATAACCGCAATAGCAAACGACCCGCTGACCAGCTTCAGGGCTTTGCGCACCGCATCCTCTAAGGGAATATCTTTGTAAAACTTCTCGATAAGATGGACAATCACCTCGGTATCCGTCTGGCTGCTGAACAGATGTCCCTCTTTTAACAACTGCTCCTTCAGTATTTCGTAATTCTCGATAATGCCGTTATGCACCAGGACGATCTCGTTATCGCAGTCGGCATGGGGATGGGCGTTAGCCTGGGTAGGCGCTCCATGGGTAGCCCAACGGGTATGCGCGATCCCTATCGAGCCTTTGAGCGGTTTGTATTTGAGCAGCTTGGCAAGGGCGTTTATCTTGCCGGGGGATTTCCTTGTTAAAAGCGAATTTTTGACGGGCAGGATCACTGTCATCCCGCTGGAATCATAACCGCGGTACTCTAAACGCTTAAGGCCAGCCAAGAGAATATCCTGCGCCGGCCTTCCACCGATATACCCGACTATTCCACACACAATAACCCCCTATTCTTATCTATCATCCAGAGGTCTGCAAAAAGTACCTGAGCAGATTCTGCAAAATCAGTGACCCTGACGGGATTTGAACCCGTGTCGAGAGCTTGAAAAGCTCTTGTCCTAGACCAGGCTAGACGACAGGGTCAGAACTATTCTTCTTCACTGATTACCGGGGCAACGCAAGAGACGCGGTCTTTATCCTGCAGCCTGATCAAACGTACCCCCTGGGAGGAACGGCCGGTCTCGCGTATATCTTTTATAGCACAACGTAAAAATATCCCATTCTGAGTAATAACCATCAGCTCGTCTTTATCGTTAACGGTTTTTAAATTTACCGCCTCGCCGTTCTTTTCGGTAACCTTGATATTTATGACACCCTTGCCGCCGCGGCTGGTTAAACGGTATTCGTCAACGGTAGTACGCTTGGCGAAACCCAGACTTGTGACCGTAAGCACGGTGGAGCCTTCCTGCGGCACGACCATATCAATAACCTCATCTTTCTTCTCCAGGGAAATCGCGCGCACGCCATGGGCCGCCCGTCCCATATCCCGGACCTTGTCCTCGGAGAACCTTATAGCCTTACCGTGCCTGGTGCCGATAAGCAGCTCCTGTTTACTGTCTGTCATTTCCACCCCGATCAAAGCATCATTTTTATCCAAAGTGATCCCGATGATCCCGCCTTTTCGCGGGTTACCGTAAGCGTCAAGCCTGGTCTTCTTGATCTGTCCGTACCTGGTAACCATCACCAGGTATTTATCCGGGGAAAACTCTTTCACCGGAACGGTCGAGCTTATATTAGACCCCGGCTGCATCTGTATGAGGTTGACGATCGCCTTTCCCTTGGAAATGCGGCTGGCCTGGGGTATTTCGTAAACCTTCAACCAATGCACCTGACCTTTATCGGTAAAAATAAGCAGGTAATCCTTGGTAGAGGCGATGAATAAATGTTCGATGAAATCCTCTTCCTTTAATTCCGCGCCTGTTACCCCTACCCCCCCGCGTTTCTGCTTACGGTAGGAGCTGACGGGAAGACGTTTGATATAACCGCCGTGGCTGATAGTGACCACCACGTCCTCTTCGGCAATCAGGTCTTCGACCTCAAGCTCTTCCGCTTCTCCTACTATATCCGTACGTCTCTGGTCGCCGTATTTTTTCTTAAGATTCTCCAGTTCGTCTTTAATGATCGCCTCCACTTTTTTCTGGGAGGCCAGGATCGCCCTGCATAATTCAATTTTCTTAAGAAGCTCCTCGTATTCGGCGTCGATCTTATCCCTTTCAAGAGCGGTCAGCCGCTGCAGCTGCATCTCCAGGATCGCCTGAGACTGAATCTCGGAAAGCCCGAATTCTTTCATCAGGTTCAATTTTGCATGATCTGCGCTCTTGGAAGTCTTGATCACCTTGATAATCCTGTCTATGAATTTTAAGGCGATTTTTAGTCCTTCCAAAATATGTGCGCGCCTCAAAGCCTTATCCAGCTCAAACTGGGTACGCCTGCGGATTACCACCCTGCGATGCTCTATATAACAATCCAGCACCTGACGCAAATTCAAAACCTTGGGCCGGTTATCCACCAGGGCCAGCATAATGACTCCAAACGTGTTTTCCAGCTGGGTGTGTTTGAAAAGCTGATTCAGGATAATTTGCGACTCGACATCCCTCTTTAGTTCTATAACGATACGCATCCCTTCCTTGTCGGATTCATCGCGTATGTCAGATATGCCTTCGATCTTCTTTTCGTCGACAAGAGAGGCGATCGCTCCGATTATCCCCGACTTTTGCACCTGATACGGGATCTCGGTAAAGATAATAAGATCCTTGCCGTTCTTCTGATGCTCAACTGTCGCCCTGGCGCGCACCAGCAATTTCCCCCTGCCGGTCATATAGGCATCCTTAATGCCTCCTTTGCCGCAAATCAACCCGCCGGTGGGAAAATCCGGCCCCTTAATGTAACGCATGAGATCCTTGATCTCGGCATCCGGATGATCGAGCAGGTAAATTATCGCCTCGCAAACCTCGTTCAGGTTATGCGGAGGTATATTTGTAGCCATACCTACGGCGATCCCGCTTGAACCGTTAACCAGAAGATTGGGGAGGCTGGCGGGCAACAACAACGGCTCCTTCAACGATGAATCGAAGTTGGGCCCGAAGTTAACCGTATCTTTTTCGATGTCCCCCAGGATTTCCTCGGAAACCGCGGCAAGACGGGCCTCCGTGTAACGCATCGCGGCGGCGGCATCCCCATCGATAGAGCCGAAATTCCCTTGCCCGTCCACTAAGGGATAGCGCATCGTAAAATTCTGCGCCAGTCTTACCAGGGTATCGTAAATGGCCATATCACCGTGGGGGTGATATTTACCCATAGTCTCACCGACTATACGCGCACATTTTTTATACGGCTTGGAGTGTTCAAGGTTCAACTCCCGCATCGCATAAAGAACCCTGCGGTGCACCGGCTTCAAGCCGTCGCGGACATCGGGTAAGGCACGTCCTACGATTACGCTCATGGCGTAATTCAAATAAGAATCCTTTACCTCTTCTTCAACATAAACCGGTACTATTTTTTCGTTACGAGCATACATGGGATTCCGACACCTCTTTTAGTTTGTTATACAACGCCACTGTGAGTGTGGCCCAAAAAGGCACCAGCACGACATTCAAAAGCAGGCTGAATACCGCGCTTATCCATCCGGGCTTCTCGCCATAATTGCCTGCTCCAAAAAACATCCCGGCAACCGCAAAAAAGACCAGACAGGCTATATATATCAACATAAACAGAAAGTATGTCCCCACGACCGGGTTAACATATTCCGCAATCAAAACGAGGCTGCGTTTCAATGCATTAAAAGGCCGGGTATTCTCCAAAACGCAAACCACTGTAGCGAGAGACCATCGAATCATAAAATATACGAAGAACCCGATAGAGACGATTGCGATTATAAGACAAAAAGAGATTGCCAGTATTTTGTTGACTTTGATCAACAACGGGAAGAACGCGCCTACAAAAAAGGCCCCCAATAACGCTATGCCCGTCAAGAAAACAGTAGCAATCAGCCCTGTGCCCAAAAAATTCAGAAAGTACGCCTTGGCTTCATTTATTGCCTGCCCAACCGGGTAATCTTGAGAACAAACCGCCTTGCTGGCGGCAAGAAGCAGGGATATGTTTCCCCAGACGCTCAATATCAATACGGGCAGAAAAACACAGACAAATACCAAAAAGGTCATTTCCTGATTCTGAAGCCTGCTGGCCATGGGGGTCAGATAAATGGCGGCTATCGGTAAATTAAAGATCAAATAGATGGCAGCCAGCTTCTTAAGATTCCGGGAACAGGCAGACCAGGCCCCTTTTATGAGAAGTGCCGGATGCACTGCATTTTTATTTTTCTCCGGTATGATTATTTCCATTTAAATATCCAGGTTCTTTACCTGGTGCGCATAATCTTCTATAAATTGACGTCGGGGTTCCACCTGATCCCCCATTAAAACGGTAAACATCTTGTCCGCCTCGACCGCGTCTTCCAAAACTACTTGAAGTATGGTCCTCTTTTCAGGATCCATGGTAGTATCCCAAAGCTGCTGGGGATTCATTTCACCTAAACCTTTGTATCTTTGTATATGCATCCCTTTGGTAGCCACCTCTTTGATATACGCGAGCACTTCCTTTAAGCTGAAAACCTCCTTAGAATCTTCTTCGTTAAGTATGCGATAAACCGCCTTCAGCTTTTTCTCTCCATCTTTTTTATGCGGGGCATCATTATTATTAGAGGTATTCGCGTTATTAAAATAAGTGTTTATATCAAAACCCAATTTTTCTATCTTGATAACCACAGGTTCAATATCCTGGGATTCAAACAATTCCAGGGTATCCTGTTCTCCAGCCTTCCCCTCTTTTTCTGTAAGGCTGGCCAGTTCCTTATCAGAATAGACAAAAAGGGCATTTCCATCCACTTTTACCCTATAAATTGGCATTTTTTTGGTCTTAGGATGTCTAGAATTGAGATAACTTGAAAAGTTCACTCCCTTTTTCTCCAAACACTTTCCAAGCTTATCTAACTCCACCAAAAGCCTGAGCAATTCTTTGAACTGGTTATCGGTAAAAGCCTGCTTGTCTTTGATCCGCGACAACTTATGCCCTTCTCTCCCTAAATCCAACAATAGATCATCCATCTGTTGTTCAGTTTGTATATATTCTTCACGCTGCCCCCTTTTAATCTTGTAAAGGGGAGGCTGGGTTATATAAACATGCCCCTCCTCTATCAATTTAGGCATTTGGCGATACAACAGGGTTAAAAGAAGAGTGCGTATATGCGAACCGTCAATATCCGCATCAGCCATAAGCATAACTTTATGATATCTCAACTTGGACAGATCGAATTCTTCTCCAATACCCGTACCCAGAGCGGTAATTATAGTGCGCACCTCTTCATTGGACAATATTTTATCCAATCTCGATTTTTCTACATTCAGGATTTTTCCTTTAATGGGCAGTATGGCCTGGAATCTTCTGTCCCGGCCTTGCTTTGCCGAGCCTCCCGCCGAATCACCTTCAACGATATAGAGCTCGCATAAGGCCGCATCCCTTTCGGAACAATCTGCTAATTTGCCAGGAAGGCCGGCTCCTTCCAGCGCCCCTTTCCTGCGGGTCAACTCTCTGGCTTTGCGTGCCGCTTCCCTTGCCCGGGAAGCAACGATTACCTTATCCACTATTTTGTTGGCCACCGAGGGGTTTTCTTCAAAATACCCCGAAAGGGCTTCCAGGCTGCTTGAAGCAACCAACCCTTCCACCTCGGAATTACCAAGTTTTGTCTTGGTCTGACCCTCGAATTGGGGATTGGGAACCTTCACGCTTATAACCGCAGTCAGCCCTTCGCGAACATCGTCCCCGCTGATAGATATATTGTCCTTGAGCAAATTCTTTGATTTTGCATACTGATTGATGCCTCTGGTAAGCGCGGATTTAAAACCCGAAAGGTGAGTTCCTCCCTCAATGGTATTTATATTGTTGGCAAAAGAGAAAAGTGTTTCGGCGTATCCGTCATTATATTGCAAGGCTACTTCAACATTGATCTCGTCTTGAAGTTTTTCAAAATAAACCACCTTGTTATGCAAGGGATTTTTATTTTTATTAAGGTATTCCACAAAGGAAACTATCCCCCCGGAAAATTCAAAAACAGCTTCTTTATCCGAACGCTCGTCGGCCAATTTGATTTTTAATCCCTTATTCAAAAAGGCCAGCTCCCTGAGACGCTGCGAAAGGATGTCGTATGAATACTCTGTCTTACTGAAAATCGTTCTGTCCGGCTTAAAGGTGATCTTGGTGCCCGTAGAACCGCTCTTGCCGACAACGGTAAGTTTAGATACGGTCTTGCCTCTCTCATAACGCTGGTGGTAAATTTTCCCGTCTCTTTTTACCTCCACTTCCAGCCAATCCGAGAGGGCGTTTACGCAACTGACTCCTACCCCGTGCAGGCCTCCAGATACCTTATAAGAACGGTGATCGAATTTTCCTCCGGCATGCAAAGTAGTCAGGGCAACCTCCACCGCCGGTTTCTTTTCGGTCTTATGTATATCTACAGGGATACCGCGGCCATTATCGCTTACCGTTATACTGTTATCCGAGTGTATGCAAACGTAAATAGAATCGCAGTAACCGCCCAAGCTTTCATCGACGCTGTTGTCAACAACCTCATACACGAGATGGTGCAACCCGCGCACAGCGGTATCCCCGATATACATCGCCGGCCTGCGCCTGACCGCCTCAATTCCTTCCAGAACCTGTATGCTGGTAGCGTCATAAGCCTTGGTCTCGGCCGGCTTTGCATTATTTTTAACAGCTTCTTTCGTTTTTCTCACGAGATTTCCCCAATGCGTAAGTTTATGTCTTTTAACCCCGGGTTTTCCTTTTTAAGGACACTCAACAGCTCTTCTTTCTTGAGGCCCAAAATATACAACCATGCGGAGGAATCCACACTCAAACCAAGCACTCCCTTGCTAAAATATTTAACTTTTATATGCCCCAACTCTTTCTTTGTCAAGGCTTTTTTTAGCCATTCCTGAGGGTTATCGCCGGGATAACGCGCCTTTTTGGATTCCAGGCCCCGCATAACCTCTTTTACCGCATTCTTCAAAGTCTCCATTAATTAATGCGCATGGGCAGCACTATATAAATATAACCGCTAATACGGATAACCCCGGGTTTTTCCCCGTCAATCAACTCCAGGCTAATCTCTTCATCCCCTAAATTTTTCAAAATATCAATTAAATAAACCGGATTAAAACCTATTATCAGCTCTCTGCCCTGATATTCCGCAGGAAGCTCCTCGCGGAACTCCCCTACATCCGGGGTGGATTTTGAAATCACTAGTTTGTTTTTAAAAACCTCAAGCTTTACCGCCTGGTAATCCTGGGTAGACAAAAGAGCGGCCCTTCTTACCGCCAACAGAAATTGGCTGCGATCGATCTTCATCTTATTTTCCGATACGGCCGGGACGACCTGTTTATAATCAGGAAATTCTCCCTCAATAAGACGCGAAATTATCGCCACGTTCCCAAGGTCAAAAAGCGCCTGGTTGCTCCCAACCACCAAAGACA
>JAQUKF010000019.1:5034-14371 GCA_028719265.1 Candidatus Omnitrophota bacterium | reverse complement strand
CTCCTTTGTCGAAGACCACCTTGGGAGACGGCTTAGCCGCTGTCTCCTTGGTACGCTTAAGGATATTATCCACCTCTTCCTGCGGAAGCGGAACCGGCTTACGGCCTAATCCGATGAACCCGGTCACCCCCTGGGAATTCTTGACGAAAAGATAGGTCTCTTCGCTCAAATCCATCTCAACCAGCAGGTATCCAGGGAAAAATTTCCTCTGGGTGATCTTTTTCTTCCCCGAACGTATCTCGGAAACCTGCTCCGTAGGAATAACCACGCTGGAAATAGACTCACCAAGGTTGCTTGCGGCGATCTTCTTCTCCAAAGACGCCTTAACCTTTTCTTCTATGCCCGTTTGAGTATGTACGACGTACCACTTTTTCATTTGAAAAGCACGCTTAAGAACCTGGACAACCCCAGATCCACTATCCCGATAAAGACCGTCATTATTCCGGTAACCGTGATCACCAAAACCGTGGAAGCCATAAGCTCCTTTTTGGTTGACCAGGAAACCTTGGTCAATTCAGTCCTGACCTCTTTTAAAAAATTCACCGGTTTTGATATAATCTTCATATCAACTTTACTCTCCTACCTGTAACTACGAAAACGGCAGGACTTGCCCCGTTTTCCCGGATCGTCCATTTTGGAAACGGAGCTGCGTTTCCTAACCAATCCGCTCTCTTCTTCAAAACCACAGGAGCGGCAGGACTTGAACCTGCAGTCACGGTTTTGGAGACCGTTGGTTTGCCATTAACCGACGCCCCTAAGTTTTATCCTCATCTCTCAACCCCAACTCAAACCCGCGTGAAATTTTCCTGAGACCTTCACGCGTTCGTCGGGATAAATTCGGCCGATAGCTTACGTTCGCCCGCCTTCGGCGGACTCCATAAGTTACGGCCTCATTTAATTTCCTTATGCGGGGTATGTTTATGACAGGAATTACAGAACTTACTAAGCTCAAGCCTATCCTGATGCAATTTTTTATTCTTGCTCGTCGTATAGTTGCGATTCTTGCAAACCGTGCATTCTAAAGTTATCGTCTCTCGCATATTTTTCTAAATCTGGCTATTTTAAGCTGGAGAAGGGAATTGAACCCTTGACCCCGTCCTTACCAAGGACGTGCTCTGCCAACTGAGCTACTCCAGCAAAAATGGATTCGCTCCGTCGAGTGAGCCTCTAAACAAAAAAAAACCACACACCAAGGAATTATTCAATTCTCTCTTTTGAAATCGCAAAACGCCAAATTAAAAGTGATTTTATACTAGATGTTTACGTGAAAGGAGGAGTTTATACCATTAAACCAGGTTTGTCAAGGCTTTTTTTATTTTTTATTTATTTTTGGTTACCGTAAGATGCTTCCGCAATGCTCCCCTGGCAGCCATATAGTTGCATATGTCCGCAAACTCCACCAGGGTGAGCCTTTCTGCGCGCACGTTCCTGTCGATACCCTTGTCTTTCAGGAAATTCTCCAGCAAAGCGCCGTCCAGATAGCTTTTCAAGGCATTCCTCAAAGTTTTCCTCCGCTGGTTGAAGGCTGCGCGTATCAACTCGAACAATGGACCTTCCCCGAAAACATCGACCGCGGGGATCTCTCTGAACTTCAGGCTTAAAAAGCAGGAGTCCACTTTCGGGCTCGGCTTAAAGCTCCCCTTTTTTATCTCAAAGATTATCCTGCCTTCTGCATAATATCTTACAAAACAACTGAGAGAACCGTATTCTTTTGAGCCTGCCGAAGCAACGACCCTGCGGGCGAATTCTTTCTGCACAGTCATAAAAACGGTATCGATCACCGTCCGGTAACGAATAAGATGCTCAATGATCGGGGTTGATATATAATAAGGTATATTGCCGATAACCTTTATTTTACGGTTATACGATCGCTCCCTTGCGAACCTGGCGATATCAAACTTCAGGATATCCCCTTCCAGCAGGCGGCAGTTTGGATACGCGGACAGCCTTTGTTTGAGAGCGCCGAAAACCCTCCGGTCTATCTCCAGGGCATAAACCTCTTTTGCCCTTTGCGCCAGCATCTGCGTCAAATCCCCCATTCCTGCCCCGATCTCCAGCACGATATCATCCCCGGAAATGGCGCAGGCGGAGACCATCTTCGATAGTATATTCTTGTCGGCAAGAAAATTCTGGCCTAGGCTTTTCTTTGGTTTGATGTGCATGTTATGGCAAGTTTAATTGCGGCAAGCAGGGAACCGGAATTGGCCAAGACGGGTTTTTTCGCCAGGTCAAAAGCGGTGCCGTGAAGAGGAGACGTGCGCACAAAAGGAAGACCCAGGGTAAGGTTAACCCCGCTGTTAAAACCAGTGAGTTTGAGCGGGATCAACGCCTGGTCATGATATAATGCAATTACACAATCAAATTCACCCCTGGCTGAATCGGCTATCGCTATATCCGCAGATACCGGCCCGCTCACGCTCGCCCCCAGGCACCTTCCCTTCAAAGAATTGACTGCCGGCTTGATCATCCTCAACTCGTCCATGCCGATCAATCCGTTGTCGGAAGCATGGGGATTGATCCCGCATACAACAATCCTGGGCCTGGCAATCAGGAATAAATCCTTTAGGCCTTTAACTGTAACCAAAATATTATCTTTTACTTTTCGCCGGCTGATCTTTTCGGATACATCCCTGAGTGGTATATGCCTCGTGACCAGACTGAACCTGAATCTCTTATTAATTAACATCATGACGGGTTGTTTACGCTTAAATTTAGCGGCCAGATATTCCGTATGCCCGAAAAACCTTGGTCCGGACATGCTGATTGCTTCTTTCGATACCGGGCAGGTAACCAAACAATCGAGCTGTTTGTGCTTAAGCAGTTCGGCCGCCGCTTCAAGATACTCCAGGCTGGCCCTGCCGTTAAACGGACTAATCTTGCCAAAAACAAAATTCCTGTTCTTTATATTATTTAGATCAAGAAGTCTAAAAGGAGGAGTATTTGTATGCAGGAGGCCGGCAGCCCTGGAGAGAACATACTTATCCCCGATAACCGTAAAATCGGCTTTACCCCTTAAAGACTTAAGCGCCTTAATGGTAATGGCCGGGCCTATCCCTGCGGGATCCCCTATGGTAATGCCTACCCTAATTTTCGAGGATTTTAATGTAGGATTGTTTTTTAAGCCCATCTAACCAACTGTTCAACTTCTCCTGCAGTTTTTTATCGAATAGGTAAGCGCGAACCCCCTCCTGGGATTCGGAAAGGTCCATCTGCCTGCTTTCGATGATCTCGTCCAGTATGAATATATAATACTGGTCGTCGATCTTTACCGGTTCGGATACATCGTAAAGCCCCAACTTAAATACCGTGTTCTCGATCTCTCCGCGCAGGTCCTCTCCCTTGGAAACGGAAAGGTTGTTTGCCGTGAAACTGTAATTCCCGGCCAGGTCCTGAAGCTTGCCTCCCTGGCGCAAAGCGGAACTCAGCGATTTTGCGGAATCTTCATCCTGCAAAGTGACAACCGTAAGCACCCTCTCCTGCGGCTTTATGAATTTGCTTTTATTCTGCTCGTAAAAATCAGTAACCTCTTCGGGACGGATTATTATCTTGTCGCGCACCTCTTTCTCGATAATGCCGAAGGTGAGCATCTGTTCGCGTATCTTGTTTTCCAGGTCCGCCTGGACCAGGCCCTGCCTGCCCAGATCATGCTCAAAATCGGACTCCAGGGTATAATGCTTCTTGATCTCATTTATCTTGGCTTTTATCCTGGACGGCTCAACCGTCACCTTCTCGGCCTTTGCCCGCTGCAGCATAATCCTGTCTTCGATCAAACGCTGCAGAAGCCCGGGTTTGGCCGAATTCACCTTCTCTTCCAGCTCTTTGCCGCTCATCTGGCGCGCGTACTGCATACGCGTAAAATTCAGAAAATCATTAAGGTCTTTTTGGGTAATAATCTCATTGTTTACCACTGCCACGATCTTGTCCTCGGCGTAAGCTGCGGAAACGCAAGATAACAACAAAAGTACCGGAATGGCAAACTTAATTAAGCGCTTCATTAAAAACACCTGCTTTCTTGAAATTGGCAATCGCCTCTTTTAAAAGGCGGCAATAAAGGTCAAACCCGACGGCTACGATAAACCCATGCTGCTCCTGGCCCAGGAGGTTGCCCGCCCCCCGTATCTCGAGGTCTTCCATGGCGATATTAAAACCGGATCCCAATCCGCTGTGCTCCTCTATGGCCTGGAGCCGTTTCCTTGCCGCCGTATCCATCACCTCGTTGCGGCCGGTCAGGAAATAGGCGTAGGCCGGACGATCGAACCTGCCCACCCTGCCGCGCAGCTGATGCAGATCGGCCAGGCCGAAACAATGCGCGTTATTTACAATAATAGTGTTGGCATTGGGGATGTCGATTCCGGATTCGATGATCATCGTGGAAACCAGCACATCGATATTCCCGCTTATAAAATCCGACATCACCTGTTCCAGCTCTCTCGCGGGCATCTGACCGTGAGCCGAGGCTATTCTTACGCCGTTATCCAGCCCCCTGGCAATCCTCTCCTTGACCTTTTCCAGGTCAAGGATGCGGTTATGCAGGAAAAATACCTGGCCTCCCCTGGACAATTCGCGCCTGATCGCCTGAGCGATCAAATCCGTATCATATTCTACCACAACTGTTTTAATAGGCAACCTATTTTGGGGAGGCGTATTGATCACTGAGAAATCCTTCGCTCCCATCAGGCTCATATACAAAGTGCGCGGGATGGGGGTGGCAGTCAAGACCATTACATCTATACAGGTCTTAAGCTTCTTCAACTGTTCCTTGGCCTTGACCCCAAACCGCTGTTCTTCATCGACAATAACCAACCCTAAGTTCTTGAAATTCACATCGGCCGACAACAACCTATGTGTACCGATAACGATATCCACCCTTCCCTCGGAAAGACCTTTGATGATCCCGTTTTGCTCCGCGGGGGTCCTGAAGCGGGAAAGCATCTCCACTCTTAAAGGGAAATCCTTCAGGCGCATAGTAAAGTTTTTATAATGCTGCTCGGCCAGGATCGTAGTAGGCACAAGATACGCTACCTGCTTGTCGTCCATCACCGCCTTAAAAGCCGCGCGCATGGCAACCTCCGTCTTTCCATAACCTACATCCCCGCAAAGCAGGCGGTCCATGGACTTGGGCGACTCCATGTCGCGCTTTACCTCCTCCATCGCCTTTGCCTGATCCGGCGTCTCTTTATAAGGAAAGGTCTTCTCGAAATCGGCCTGCCACTGGGTATCCCTGGAGAATTTGAATCCCTTTCCCGCCATACGCATCGCCTGCAGGCTTAACAACTCCCAGGCCAGTTTAGCGATGCCTTTGCGCGCCCGCTCCTTGACCCTCTGCCATTCCTTGTTCCCGAGACGGTAAAGTTTTGGCCTGCGCGCATGGAAAGCGATATATTTCTGCACCAGGTGCATGGAATCAACCGGAACAAACAACTTCTCGTTGCGGTCGTATTCTATCACTAAATGGTCCTTGTTTCCGGCGGCAGTCTTGATCTTCTGCATTCCCAGGAACCTTCCGATACCATGCTGGTTATGCACTACGAGATCACCGGCATTCAGATCCACAAAGTTCTTTAAGGGGAATTCTTCGCTGAAGGCGCCGGTCCTGGAACCCGAAGGCCTGTGCGGCAGGATAATGACTATATTATGCTGCCAGAGCGGCTGGCCGTTGTCAGGATTAAATGCTTTGACGGAAATTATCTTTTCGTTGTCAAACTCTATCCTGACCGGCAGCTCAAATGAAAAAGGGAATATATCGACTATCCCTCCGCGCCGGCTGAAATCACCCTCCGCGGATACCTGCTCATGCCGCTTATACCCGAAATCAACCAGGGTCTTATTCAGCTCTTCAGGGACTATATTTTGGCTGGCGTACAACTTAAATGATCTAAACATCGCTCATCAAGCAAAAAGGGGCGTTTCAGCCGGCTGAAACGCCCCTTTCTTATACCGCTTCCTATCTGGCTCCCCTGCGGCTCCAGGCAAGTACCAGCGGAGAGGCAATAAACACCGTAGAATATGTGCCGGCGATAAAACCCACCAATAAAGCAAAGGCAAAGTTACTCAAAACCTCCCCTCCGTAAAAAAGGAAGGCGACGACCACCAGAAGGGTCACCCCGGAAGTGAGCAGGGTCCGGCCAAGCGTCTGGTTTACGCTCAAATTAATCAGCTCCTTTAGGGAAAGCTTGCGGTAAAGACGGGTATTTTCACGCACCCGGTCATATATCACTATAGTATCATTGATAGAATAACCTGCGATGGTAAGAAAAGCCGTGATACTGAGCAGGTCTATCTGGCGGTTCGTCATTACCAAAAACCCCATTGACACTAAAACGTCATGCAAAAGGGCGATGACGCCGGCAACGGCAAAATTGACATGCTTGAACCTGAAGCTTACATATACCAAAATACCCACCAGCGACCAGAAGAGCGCAAGGATGGCCTTGGTCTTTAAGTTCTTGCCGGCGACCGGGCCTACGCGCTCTATCCTTAAGATCTGGATATCCTCGCCCGGGAAAACCTCGTTCAGCTTATCGGTAAGCATCTGGTTCTTGTCTTCCGACGTCCTTATCAACACCACCTTGGGGTTATCCTTGAACTGCTGGATACTGGCATCCGCCAGGCCTATATCCTTAAGCACATCCCTGACTTTATCTATGGAAGGGGCGTTTTTAAATCCATATTCCTGCAGCTGTCCCCCGGCAAAGTCGATCCCGTAAACCGCCGGCCCTTTCTTGATATACGAAAATGCTCCCGCTGCGATCAGGATAATGGAAAGCGCGTAAAAGATCTTTCTCTTGCTGATAAAATCCAGTTTGGTATCGCCGATTATCTTGAGCATCGGCAAACTCTTGATCCAGCCCAGTTTAAGCAGTACCTCGAATATCACCCGGGTAACCACGATAGCCGTGAACATGCTGGCCAACAAACCGATAGTTAAAGTAACCGCAAAACCGCGTATAGGACCCGTCCCGAACTGGAACAGCAAGAAAGCCGCGATCAAGGTAGTAAGGTTGGAATCAAATATTGCGCTGAAAGCCCGGGAATAACCGTTATTTATGGCGGCGCGCAAATTCCTTCCTATGGCCAGTTCCTCCCTTATCCGTTCGTTGATCAAAACATTTGCATCCACGGCCATACCCAGGGATAACGCTATACCGGCGATCCCCGGCAGGGTCAAAGTAGCCGAAACACCCGGAAAAAGCGAAGGCAATAGACCAAGCCCTCCAAGGATTATTATCAAGTTCAACAGGAGCGCGATATCGCTGATGAAGCCGGCAAGCAGGTAATAACAAAACATAAAGATAAAAACAAGGCAGCATCCGATCGTACAGGCTTTCACTCCTTTATTGATGGAATCCTGGCCGAGCAATGGCCCTACGGTACGCTCCTCCTCGACATGCATAGGAGCGGGCAGTGCGCCTACCCTCAAGACCAACGCCAGGTCCTGCGCCGCCTCCGCGTCAAATCTGCCGGTAATCACCGCCTCTCCCGAAGGAATTGCCTCCCTTATGCGGGGCGCGGATTGCACCTTTCCATCCAACACTATCGCCAGGCTTCTGCCTACGTTGGCGGCGGTAACCTCGGCAAATTTCTTTGCCCCTTCCGGGTTGAATTTCAAAGCAACGATCGGTTCGTTGAACTGGCTCTGGTCAAAACGCACCTCTGCGTTCGTAAGCGCATCCCCCGTCAACGCCGCCTTCTTTTCGATCAAAAGCGGCATATTGTCATCCAGGGTATATTTCAGTTCGTAGCCTTCCGGGACATTACCGGCCAAGGCGTCTTTTAGCCTGGCCGGATCATCCGAAACTATCTTGAACTCCAGCATCGCGGTCTTGCCGATAATATCTATAGCGCGCTGGCGGTCGGTAACCCCGGGCAACTGCACCACGATCTCATCCTCTCCCTGCTTCTGGATAGAAGTCTCCCTGACCCCAAACTCATCTATGCGGTTACGGATCACCTCTACCGCCCGGTCACAGGCATCGAGTTTTGCCTCTCCTTCCAGATGGGCGGTATCAACCTTCAGCAAAAGGTGCATCCCGCCCTGCAGGTCAAGCCCGAGGTTGATGCGTTTGTCCAAAGGAAAGGCGTAATAGGAAAACAACCCTACTACTCCGATAACCAGCAGTATCTTGTAGATCAGCTTTCTATCCATGAATTACGGGCTCCTGTCTTAGGCGTTCTTGGGATTTTTGATGTAAGAGATACTGTTCTTCTCGATCTCCATCTTCACATTCTCGTCTATGCGCAAGATAAGGGTTTTCTCCTTCACATTGACCACCGTTCCGTGTATGCCTCCGAAAGTAACCACTTCGTCATTCTTGGCGATCCCTGTCAGCATCTTCTGATGCTCTTTCTCCTTTTGCTTTTGCGGACGGATGAGCAGGAAATAAAAAATGACAAAAATTAAAAGTAGCGGGAAAAGCTGTACCAATGGATTAACTGCGGCTTGCTGTGGCATATCGATCTCCTTTATTTGTTCTTTTTCAATAAATTCTTAACGGTCTCGGATAACTGCGCGCCGTTCTTT
This sequence comes from Candidatus Omnitrophota bacterium, assembly GCA_028719265.1. Taxonomy (GTDB): domain Bacteria; phylum Omnitrophota; class Gorgyraeia; order Gygaellales; family Profunditerraquicolaceae; genus UBA6249. The sequence goes on along the minus strand of JAQUKF010000019.1, from coordinate 5,850 downwards.
ACCCAGGCGCAGATCTTCTCTTTTTTCAATACCGCCTCTCCGGTTGCCGGCTTGTAATAACCTAATTCTTCGATCGCCCGGCTGTCGCGCCCCTTATGTTCATCGAAAGCGGTAACGCGAAAATGCGGCTTGCCTTTGGGGTTCTTCCCGATCCTTCTTAAACGGATACGTACTGCCATTGTATTGCCTCCTTTAAATGAGCGCCTGACTTATGAACGTAGAAGTTCTAATAAACCAATGCGCGGATTTAGCCGCTTAACCCGGTCTCTCTCGATAAGAGATGCGTTAAGGGGCTTTACTATCTCCTGATCGCCTCCATCATGGCCTTGGCCTTGTTCACCGATTCCTGGTACTCCTTCTCCGGAACAGAATCAGCGACAATCCCTCCGCCTGCCTGCACATAGGCAAATCCGCCCTTAAGCACCATCGTGCGGATAGCGATACAGGTATCCATATTGTGCGAAAAGCTGAAATACCCGATCGAACCGGCATACAGGACGCGCTTCAGGTTCTCAAGCTCGTCAATAATCTCCATCGCCCTGATCTTCGGGCTGCCGGAGACCGTGCCTGCCGGGAATGCGGCTTTCAGCACATCATAAATATCAAACCTTTTTTTGTCAAGTACCGCGCTTACCTTGCTTACCAGATGCATCACGTGAGAATATTTCTCTACGCGCATAAACTCATCCACCTTGACCTTGCCCAGCCTGCTTATGCGCCCCAGGTCGTTCCTTCCCAGGTCCACCAGCATGAGATGCTCCGCCTTTTCCTTCTCATCCGCTAAAAGCTCTCTTTCCAAACGCATATCCTCCCGGC
>JAQUKF010000019.1:0-4934 GCA_028719265.1 Candidatus Omnitrophota bacterium | reverse complement strand
GGGATATTCAGGGTATCCTTATTCTTATCCGGGATTCTTTCAAAGAACCTTACCGTATCATACCCCATATAACCAACAAGTCCGCCATAGAAGAGCGGCAGGCCCGGGACCACGACGCTGCGGAAACCCTGCATTATCTTCTTGATCTCATCGAGCGGCCCCCTTTTAGAAATAAAACTCCTGCGTTTATTTCCGGATGGGCCGCAAATCTCGATCTTGTTGCCTTTGCTCTTAAAAACCAGGCTTGGGTCTGTTCCCAGAAAAGAATAACGCGCGATCTTCTCCTGGCCCTCCACCGATTCCAGAAGAAAGGAATAGTCGCCGTGCCTGATCTTCAGGAAAGCGGAAACCGGCGTATCAAGGTCGGCATTGACCTCTTTATAGACCGGGATCAGATTGCCCTTGCTGGATAATTTCAAGAATTCTTTTAAATCCGGTTTTATCATATTTATATTAGTCGGAAGTTAATAATAAAGGTTACGTTATTCTCCTGTAAAAACAGCTCCTGTTTCCGGTATGACATGCCTTACCCACCTGCCGCACCTTTATCAAAAGGGCATCCATATCGCAATCGTAAGCGATAGACTTGACGAATTGGAAATGCCCGCTGGTCATACCTTTTACCCAGTATTCCTTCCTGGAGCGGGACCAAAAACAGGTCTTGCCCAATTTCAGTGTCCTGCGCAGGGATTCCTTGTTCATATAAGCGATCATCAAAACCTGGTTATTCTTATAATCCTGGATTATCGCCGGGATCAACCCGTTATTGTCAAACTTCAAGCTGCTTAATCTGAATTTTGCTGTTTTCACTCTCTTGCCTTTCTTCTGTTTAGACGTCTAAACTCTTATTTTTTGAACCTTGGATATAAAAAGAGGGAAGGATTATAACCTTACCGCCACTCCTCTTTGCTTCAAATGCTCTTTTACCTGTTTTACGCTTAACTTGCCATAATGAAAAAGTGACGCGGCCAAAGCGGCGTCCGCGCCTGCCTGCGTAAATACGTTATAGAAATCCTCCAGTTTCCCCGCTCCACCGGAGGCGATCACCGGAATATTAACCTTCGACGAGATCTCCCTGGTCAACTTAAGGTCGTATCCGTCTTTTGTCCCGTCAAAATCCATACTGGTCAGGAGTATCTCTCCGGCCCCCAGCCTTGCGGCCTTTTCCGCCCAGATTACCGCGTCAATCCCGGTTGGCGTCCTGCCGCCGTTTATAAAAACCTCCCAGTAATCCCCCTGTTTCTTGGCGTCGATCGCCACCACGATACATTGGCTGCCGAACCTTTTTGAGGCGCTGCTGATCAACTCGGGGAATTTTACCGCCTGGGTATTTAAAGAGACTTTTTCGGCCCCCGCGTTCAATATATTACGGATATCACCGATCTCGCTTATCCCCCCGCCCACGGTAAAAGGCATGAAGATATTGGCGGCTATCTTCTCCACCAGCGCAACCAGGGTCTTTCTATTCTCTACGCTTGCGGTAATATCCAGAAAAACCAGCTCATCCGCCCCCTGCGCGTCATACGCCTTGGCTACAGTAACCGGATCTCCTGCATCGCGCAGGCCAAGGAACTTTATGCCTTTGACCACGCGCCCGGCCTTGATATCCAGACACGGGATAATACGTTTACTCAACATGTGAAATCAGTAGTTAGATTGTTATTTTACTTTTTTCTGCAAATATTCTTTCAGGGCAGCCCAGGTATTCTTTCCTACTTTTCCGTCAACCGAAAGGTTATTTGCTTTCTGGAAATCCCTTATTGCCTGGCGGCTCTTCCTGCCGATCTTGCCGTCAATGACCCCCTGGTAATAACCGGCGTTCTTCAAGGCCGCCTGGATCTGCCTTGGGGTGGGGGTCTCGACAACCTCCGCTTCCTTCTCCGTCTCTAACGGGGCACAAACTGTATCTGTCTTAGCCACGGGTACCTGCGATTCCAGGGCGGCAACCTGATTCCTCAAGCCCTGTATTTCCAAATCCTTTTTCCTGCTGCTGGCGCAACCGTTCAAAGAAAAAATAAAAGCCGCTGCTACCGCTAACAACAATATCTTTTTTCCCATATCCCCTCCCTAGTTATCCCCGTTCGTAAATCCTGATAATGCCGTAACCGTATTTACGTATTTGCGGGACCCGGTTAAATAGAAAGTCTCCTGCAGGGTAATCATTTAAAAAGACCCAGGGCTTCGGTCAGGGTAAACTTGCCTTCATACAAAGCCTTCCCCACGATTACCCCTGATACGCCTTTTTTCTGCAGGCTTTTAAGCTTCAGCAAATCTTTCAGGCTGGATACCCCCCCGGAAGCAATAACATCCAGTTTGCTTTTACGGATCAATTCCTTGATCCCGGCGATATTCGGACCGACCAAGGCTCCGTCCCTGGAGACATCGGTATAGATCACCTGTTTAAACCCCAACGACTTCAACTCTGCGGCAAACTCGGGTATTATCCTGGGTGCGGCATTCACCCATCCTTGAGTCAAAACTTTACCGGCCTTAGCATCAATACTGACAATAATTTTTTCGCCGAATTCCTTGAATGCCCTCTTCAGGAAACTTGAGTCATTGGCTGCCCGCGTCCCCAAAACCACTCTCTGCACGCCTGACTTAAGCAATCCGGATATCGCCTCTATACTCCTTACGCCTCCGCCGAATTCAAGAGGCACCCCCACCTGTGAAAGGATCTTCTTGACTGCTCCCAAATTAGCGGGCTTTCCGCAGGATGCTCCATCCAAATCCACAACATGCAGGAATTTCGCTCCCTGCTTAACCCAGTGCTTGGCTACCTTCACGGGGTCAGCCGAATATGTCTTCTGCCGGTCAAACTTACCCTGAAAAAGCCTGACTACCTTGCCTCCCTTTAAATCTATCGCCGGTATAATCAACATGACTCAACGAAATTCCTGATTATCTTAAGCCCTACGGACTGGCTCTTCTCCGGATGGAATTGAACTCCGTAAATATTGTCCTTGGCTACGGCGCAGGCAAACTCCAAGCCATAATCACAAGTGGCTGCCACAATATTCTTATCCGATGCTTCCGGATAATACGAATGGCAGAAATAAACCTGCTCATTGGCCTTTATCCCCTTCAGCAAGGCGCAGGAACCCGAAATATATTCCAGATTGTTCCAGCCCATATGGGGGATCTTCTGGCCAAGGCTTGCGCTGAATTTGACTACCTGACCCTTCAGGAAACCCAGGCCTGCCTTGCTCTTTGCCTCCTGGCTGCTTTCGAATAAAAGCTGCATCCCCAGGCAGATCCCCAAAAAGGGTTTACCGCTCTCAACCTGTTTTTTGACGGCCGAAACCAAACCCAGTTTCTCCAGCTCCGCCATCGCGTCATCAAATGCCCCTACCCCGGGCAATACCACTTTTTCACAGGAATCCAACTGGGCTTTCTTACCGGTTACAAGCGGCTTGGCCCCGCAAAGCTCGATCGCCTTGGATACGCTATGGATATTACCCATTCCGTAATCGATTATCGCTATCTTCATCAGTCAATAACGCCTTTTGTCGAAGGGATCCCTTTCCTGCGCGGGTCAATTTGAGTGGCCTGGTCCAAAGCTATTCCCAGGGCCTTAAAGGCAGGCTCCAACGACGCGTGTAAATCCGGGCTTGGATTTTCTATTTTGATATTTATGTTCGCCCCCAACTGCTGGGATAACGACTCAAAAAAATGCTCCGCATATTCCACTTTATATTGTTCTTCATCCCGGATCACCCCGCGCGCCTGAACAGGTAAATCCAATTTAAAAGAAGACCTGCCGCAAATATCAATTGCAACGCTGGCAGTCACCTCTTCCATCGGCACGGAAGCAGAACCCATCCTTTTAATGCCGGCCTTATCACCAAGAGCCTTCTTGAACGCCTGGCCCAGGACAATACCGATATCTTCATTGGTGTGATGCATATCTACTTTCAGGTCGCCTTCGGCTTTTATCTCCAGGTCAAAATGCCCCCAGAAGGAGAACAGCTCCAGCATGTGATCCAGAAAACCTACTCCCGTTTTTATCTTTGATTTGCCCTCGCCGTCAACGGTCAGCTCCACGCTAATCCTGGTTTCCGTAGTATTCCTGGTAACGGATACCCTCCTCTTACCGGCCTTTCCTTTCCTGAAAATTCTTCCCAGTAGCCCCATTTTCCTTATTCCCTTCTGTGCGCCAGCTGTTCTGTTTAGAACCGCGCCTTCACCGATTCCACGTGCCTCTGCAATCCTTCTATCCCGGCGATCTTCTCCAGCGGCTCGCGCATCTTCTCCAGAGACTTCTTGGTATAACTTATAATATGACAGCTCTTCACGAAATCAAACACGCTTAAACCGGAAAAAAATCTCGCCGTGCCCGCGGTCGGCAGGACATGGCTTGGGCCGGCAACATAATCTCCCACGGCAGCCGGGCTGTAAGGACCAAGGAATACCGCCCCTGCGTTCTTTATTTTTTTCAGCAGGCACTTGGGATTCTGTACCAGCACCTCCAGGTGTTCCGGGGCGATGCGGTTAGAGATCTCACAGGCCTCATCAAGGTTCTTGGTAAGAATGACATAACCGTTATCCCCGTTCAAATGCGAGCTTACCTCTTTGGCCAGCGCCTTGGAATTGGTGATCAATATCGCCAGCCCTCTGGCGTGCTCCGCCTGGGCGCGTAAATCTGCAATGATGAACTTCGGGTCGCTAAAACGGTTGGCGATGATCACAAGCTCCGTAGGCCCGGCGATCATATCGATATCCACCAGTCCGAATACCTGGCGCTTCGCCTCGCTCACATAAACATTTCCGGGTCCGACAATCTTATCCACCCTGGGAATGGTCTTGGTCCCGTAAGCCAGGGCCGCGATCCCCTGCGCGCCTCCGGCGCGGTAAACCTCATCGACCTTCAGCAGGTCGGCAATCACCAGGATATGGGGATTAATATAGCCGTTCTTATCCGGCGGGCTTACCAT
>JAQUKF010000018.1 GCA_028719265.1 Candidatus Omnitrophota bacterium | reverse complement strand
TTCATGGAAACCTGGGGGTTATCCGAGCTGGCCGCGCTCGACGGATCGTACCTGGCCACCAAACCTATATCTATAGCCGTACCCTGATCGGTGATATATGCGTAGAACCCCTTATCGGGGGAAGCCGGCATTATATAAGGGTCGAAATTGCTGATGATATTCTCGGCAAGGTTCTCGGTAACCGCGCCCTGCGAGGTCTTTAATTGATGGCTGTCCAGGTAAAAATTAATCCAGGTGTCATCAGTCAGGTCGTTTGGAGTCTGGGGAGTATTTAGATCCACGCGGACGCGAAATCCGGTTTGGACGCCCGACACCGGATATGCCGTAATCGGAGGGTTATTGAAATCACCGCAGCTCTGCTGGACGTATTTGCTCATGTACTCGATGGAATACGACAGTTCATTCTGGAGCTTGGTGCGTCTGTCTGAACTGATCACGTGATGCCTGCTGAACAATTCAACGCTGAAAAAACCCAGCAAAACCAGGGATATCAAGACTATGCTTATTATCAATTCGATAAGGCTTACTCCGGTCTTTTTACCAATCATAATTTAAGGAGAGAATTCGGTCCAGTTTATCCGGACCTTTGCCCGGCGCAAATCGGTGCCCGACACCCCGCTTATCTCATATTGCGCCGAATAGGTAATATTGTTTACGTTCCTCTGGGTTGCCACGGAAGGGCAGATCGGATTTTGGCTGGAACCGCTCGAATCGCAATAGGTCGTGCCCATATTCAAGGCGTTGGCGGATGTATCCCAAGTATCCTGCCGCACGGCCAGCTGCAGAGGTTCAACGAATAATTTTCCCATTTCACTGCCGGTCATGCGTTCACGGGCATGGAAAATATGCCGTTTTCCCGCCACAAAGATACTCACCATTCCCGCCATTACAAGAGCGAATATGACCGTCGCAACAATGACCTCAAAGAGAGTCGTTGAGCGTTCTTTAAGGATTAAGGGCATTCGCTGCCAGTACAGGATGGAGTACTGCCTGTAAAGGTCAAAGTCCAGACACGGCTGGCACTGGGCAGGCGCGAAGCAGTTGCCTGCTCATTGCCTCCATCGACTGTATAGGTCCAGGATAATGCGCCGGAGGGCAAGTTAACCTTCAGGTCCTGATTAATATCAGCAATTACGCTGGTTGATCCGGAAGAAGGGTAATAAAATCCCGATTCCATCCTATATATCTTTTCCGCCGCCTGGATAAGGGCAAGGTTAGCCTTAGCCTCTTTATCCAACACCTTTTCTTTACTGCCCCCGAACCCGGGCAAAGCCAAAGCAGCCAAGATGCCGATAATGATTATTACGACTAAAAGCTCTATAAGCGTTAATCCCTTTTTCAACTTTTCTCCTTAATAACCGGCGTCTCCTCCCCAATTACCGTCAACGCTGACAGTCTTGGTATAAGATGCTGAGGCGCCAGGGGTTTTCCCTGCGGTCCCGGTACACCTGGTAGCAGTACAGGTACCAGTGGTCGAGCTGCAGGAATAAGAAAAGTAATGCGTAGAGGTACATGCAGCGGGAGCAGAAACGCCTAAGCCGGATAACGTGGTATAAGCACCGTTCTCCATATTCTCGGCTATCTCTGCGGTCCTTAAGGATCCAAGGATCAACCTCGCTTCACCGGCGCGTCCCTTTTCCACCACCTTGGTATATTGGGTCATACCTACGGATGCCAAGATACCGACGATAATGATAACAACTATTAATTCGATTAATGTGAAACCCTTCCTCATTTCTCTCCTCCTTTTAGGAAAAATTAAAAAGCCTTATCGCTTATTAATAACCGGCGTCTCCTCCCCAAGTGCCGGCAACGCTGACAGTCTTGGTATAAGATGCTGAGGCGCCAGGGGTTTTCCCTGCGGTCCCGGTACACCTGGTAGCAGTACAGGTACCAGTGGTCGAGCTGCAGGAATAAGAAAAGTAATGCGTAGAGGTACATGCAGCGGGAGCAGAAACGCCTAAGCCGGATAACGTGGTATAAGCACCGTTCTCCATATTCTCGGCTATCTCTGCGGTCCTTAAGGATCCAAGGATCAACCTCGCTTCACCGGCGCGTCCCTTTTCCACCACCTTGGTATATTGGGTCATACCTACGGATGCCAAGATACCGACGATAATGATAACAACTATTAATTCGATTAATGTAAAACCTTTTCTCATTTCTCTCCTCCTTCTTTCGGACTTATTGTATCCCCGCACTTTTAAAAAGTCAACAACTATCCTCCGATTTTTGAGATCTCAAAGATCGGTAAAAATATACCCGTGATCATGATACCGATCACCCCGCCGATAAAAACCAGCACAAAAGGTTCAAACATGGCCACAAAACGGGCAAGAAAAACTCCGCAATAATCCTGGTAAAAACTGTTTATCTTCTTGAACATCTGGGGGAGCTCACCGATCTCCTCCCCGATGCTTACCATCTGTATAAACATCGGGTCAAAAAATGAGCTCTTCTCCAATGGTTCCCGCAAGGATTTCCCTTCACGGACATCATCCTTGATGCTGCGGATAATATCCGCCATTACCAGGTTTCCCACGCTGCGTTCCGATATCTCCAAAGAATAAAGTATGGGAACCCCTGATTCCAAAAGAGTGGACATCTCTGAAGAGAACCTTTCCACGTTCAAAGCCATGAAAAACTCTCCAAAAACCGGCAGCCTGAATTTGAAATTTTCGAAATTCCTCCTTCCTGCCTTGGTCCGGACATAGTTCTTGAAGGCAAAAACCAGCGCCCCAACCACCAGGAATATAGGGACTATATTAAACCTCAGGAAATCACTTACCTTCAACATTATTTTGGTAAGCAAAGGAAGCTCGATATTAAAGCCCTTGAATATCTCGGCAAATGTAGGGACGATCTTGATCGCCATCAGGAACAAGGCCAATATACCTGCGCTCATCAGGATCCCGGGATAGATCAAGGCAGATATTATCTTCCCCTTGAACTCCGCGTCTCTTTCCAGATAGGTGGCAAGACGGCTCAGCACTACCGCCAGGTTACCGCTTGCCTCCCCGCTCTCTACCAGATTTACCCAAAGATCGGAAAAGACCTTGGGATGCTTTACCATCGCCTCATGGAAGCTCAAACCTGCCTCCATATTTTTCTGTAAATCTATAACTACGTTATAAAGCTTTTTGCTTACTACCTGTTTTGAGATAATATCCAGGCTCTTCAGGATGGTCACCCCGGCGCCCAACAACGTAGAAAGCTGCCGGCAAAAAAGGGTTAAATCACTACTGGTAATACGGTCCCTCTTCAACTTAATCTTGTTCTTGATATTTACCCTGGCAGAACCGCTGGCAAGGGTTTCGGAGCTTTCGGGTATAACGCTGATTACGATCAGCCCTTTAGCCTGGATCTTATTAACTACTTCCTCTTGATTCAAGCCTTCCTCTGTGCCGGTTTCTTTCGAACCAAGATTATTCCTGGCTATATAATAAAATCTTGCCATCGTTATTCAACCCCGAGCGTAACTGAAAACACTTCTTCCAGCGAGGTTATCCCCGCCTCCACTTTTTTGATCCCCGACTCATAAAGCGTAAGCATCCCCGCCGCCCTGGCCACTTCCCTGATCCTTTGATATGGAGCCCTCTGGTTGACCAGGTCCTGGATCTCCATGGTACAAGGCATAACTTCGCAGATATTCGTCCTGCCGCGGTAACCGGTATTATTGCATTTAGAGCATCCTTTGCGGCGATATATAAGATCCTTTTTAAGGTTGGCTCCTTTCAGTTGTTCCGGAGTAGGCTCATAAGCCTCCTTGCATTCAGGGCATAATTTCCTTATCAGCCTTTGGGCCACCACAACTAAAAGGGAAGGCGCCAGCATATACGGTTCTACACCGATATCCATAAGCCTGCTTGCTGCAGAAGGCGCATCATTGGTGTGCAAGGTAGACAACACCAAATGCCCGGTAAGAGCGGAACGTATGCATATCTGGGCAGTTTCGAGATCCCTTACCTCCCCTACCATCATGATATCCGGGTCCTGACGCAGGAAGCTGCGCAGGGAGGCGGCAAAAGTAAGTCCAACCTCCGGCTTGACCTGCACCTGATTGATGCCGTCCATTTTATATTCTACGGGGTCTTCAACTGTAATAATATTCTTGGTTGGATTCTTGATCTCATTCAGGATGGCATAAAGGGTGGTCGATTTCCCGCTTCCTGTAGGCCCGGTAATAAAAACAAGGCCATACGGCTGGTTGATCGCCTTACGCACATGTTCTAATTGAGTAGGGTCGAAACCGGCGGAATTCAGGTCCATTATCCTGTTCCCGCGGTCCAGGATCCTCATGACCGCCTTCTCCCCGTAAATTGTCGGGATGACGGAAACACGTATATCTATCGGACGCTCATTGATACGCACCAGGATCGCGCCATCCTGTGGAAGCCTCTTCTCGGCTATATCCATTTTCGCCAGGATCTTTACGCGCGAGACTATCGGCAGATGCAGGTGTTTCGCAGGAGGAGGAATTTCGCAAAGCCTGCCGTCGATACGATACCTTAAAGACGTCCTGTCCTTGAACGGCTCAATATGTATATCCGAAGCCCCTTCTTCTATTGCCTGCCGGATGATCAAATCGACTATCTTGACTACCGGGGCCTCCTCCGCCCTGGCGATCAGCTTATCCAGGCTTAACTCCTGCCCCAAGTCGTCCGATGTATCCTGCTCCGCAGCGGTAATATTATAACTGGATTCAACCGCATCGCGCAACATTGCGGATTTTCCGTAGAACTCTTCGATCGCCTTCTTTATATCTGCGCGGGTGGCGATAACCGGGTTTATCTCGCAACCGGTAAGCTTCTTCAGATTATCAATAAGGATAAAATCCAGAGGATCGAACATTGCTACGGTAAGCGACCTGAGCGTACGGGAAAGCGGCAAAACCAGGTTTTTAAAGGCGAACTCCTGCAGGATCAAATGCTCCAGCCCCTGCCCGGCTACGGGCTTAAGCATACCCGTGCCCAGAGTAAAGAAAGGGATATTCAGCTGTTTCCCCAGGACGGAGACAATCTGATCCTCTTTTACCATCCCCAGCTTGATCAATATCTCGCCCAACCTGCCGGATTCCTGCCTCTGGACACTGATAGCCTTTTCCAGCTGGGCGGGCGTAATCAAACCTTCCCTTATAAGTAGTTCACCTAATCTCAGGTATTTATTATTTTCCATACTTAACGTTTCTTATCAAAGTTGTTCAAGCTGGAGTTGATCAAATAATCACGGTTGACATGGCCGATAGGGCTCTGCTCGCGTATAGGCAGGCTGAATCTCTGCATCTGCTCCAGTTTTAGCTGGTTATCTTTGATTATGCGGGGAGTTATAAATACCAGAAGCTCTCTCTCCCTGTCCCTGTCTTTGTCCTTGTGCCTGAAAAGGACACCGACCAGGGGGATATCTCCCAAGATGGGAAGCTTGGTCATGGTTTCGGATTTATCGTGACGGATAAGTCCGCCGATAACCACTGTTTCGCCATCTTTTATCTTAACTGTTGTCTTGGTGGACCGTTCCTCGGGATCCTTATAGTCGGAATTAAAAGAACTGGTGGCCGCGTCCCTGACCGAAGGATAAATGAACATGGTTATGTCCCCGTTATCGGAATTTATCTGAGGGGTTACCCTCAAGAGCACTCCGGTCTCAACCCTTTCGGCGCTGGTAGTCGTGGAAGAAGCGGTGCCCTGGCCCTCGGTATCGGTAGTTTCACCGATCACCTCATCGGTGGTGATCTTGATCTCGGCGGTTTCATTGTTCAGGGTCATGATCCTGGGTCTGGCCAAGACCCTGGTATCGGCCTGCGTCTTCAGGAAATCCACCTGTACCTGATAAGGATTGCCGTTTACCGTACCGTCATCGTCAACTGACCCCGGGTTGATATTCAGGCTCCCCTTAGCCGCGTCAAGCACCTTGCTCCAGCTGCCGAAAGGAAATCCCGTGGCCGCCGATGCTCCAAAAAGATATGCCGTAAAAGGAGATTGCCCGAATTTCGCCCCTAATTTGTCTATCGCGTTCTTGCTTACATCCAGCATCTCCACCTCCAGCATAATCTGGGGTATTTCTATGTCCAGAGAGGCGATTACCTGGCTGATCACCTTCATGCGCGCCGGGGTATCCGTAACGATCAAGCTGTTGGTGCGGTAATCCTCGACCAGGGACCCGTTGCCGGAAAGAAGCTTCTTTACCGAATAGGTTATCCCTGACTCCTCTTCTGATTTCCACTTTCCGGTCGATGACCCGCCTCCGCCTTCGGATTCTTCCGTACCCGTGTTGCCGGATGCCTCCGTCTTAAGCGAAGAAGATGAAACAGTGGCATGCTTCAGATAAAATACCTTGGTTATGGTCTCGATCTCCATCTTGCCCCAATCCTTGACTATGAATATGTTGGCCTTGGGGTCCATTTCGTAAGAGAGATTGTTGGCGCTGAAGATTTTATCCATCGCCTGGCTCAAAGGCACCTTATCCAGATAAAGCGTCAGTCTTCTGTCGGCTACCGCTTCGGAAGCGATAAAATTCATTCCCGACTGCATGGAAAGCATCTTGAGCACATCCTTGATGCTCACATCCTGAAAATCAAGGGAGATGAACGGCTCTGCGCCGGGGCTTAAATCCTGCACCTGGGCACCCAGAGGCGGAACAAAAAAAACGCATAGGATAGAAGAAATAAAAACAAGGGTCAATAATATTTTCTTCATTTTTCCTCCTTATTATCTTTACTATTTTTATTGTCTTTATTATCTTTTTCTGAAAGATGCGTAACCCCCGGGGCGGACAAAAGCGCCGTTTTTCCGGAAAAGCTCAAAGTAACCCCCTTCTTCTCAATGTTAACTACCTTCAATCCTTCTATCATATCCCCTATAATCACTACCTTATTATTAACTATTGCCTGCGGGAACCTGCCTCCCCAGATTATCCCCTGCACCTTGAATTTATCCAGGCTGGGCATAGGCATCGCCGGCTCAGCTTCTTCTCCAGGGCTCTCAAAATCCTGTATTTCTTTCTTCTTTTTCTCGTTTTCTTCGGCCACCTGCAACAGGTCGCGGAATGGGTCACGCAGATCCCCGGAACTATAGCCGATTATCGGCCGGGATATCACCCCGTCCCCGTTTTCCGCCAGGACGGAAGAATATCCGCTTGCCAATAACATCAACATAAACATGGTTATTAAAAATACCGGTATTTTCTTCATATTAAAAACAGGTTATCGCGCTTATCTTCAAGCTGACATCCAGGTCGCTATCCAGCTTCCTGCCCGACATGCTGTCGGTAACCGCAGAAATATTCAAATCCTCTATCAGGAACAAATCCTTATAATTCTCCAGCCTGCTGATAAAATTACCCAAGGCGTGATAATCGGCGGCTCTGACTACGATCAAGAAAGAAGACCTTGTATAATCCGACTCCCTATGCTCCGAACCGGGTTTTACCGAAATAACCTTAACACCTGTATCTTTGGCGATTTCTGTCATCGCGTCGATAACCGATCCCAGATCCTTGCCGGTAAAGGTCTTTTTATAACTGTTGATCCTCTTTTCCACCCGGTTAAGGCTCTCGATTATCTCGCTCTTCCTGGCTTCTTCATTCTTGCTTTCTTCAAGGGAAGAAAGCTGTTGGTTCTGCAAGCCGTAAAGGTAAAAGGCGACAAATACAGCCAAAAGCATCACCGCGGCATTTATAATCTTATCTTTATATTCGCTGAAAAAGTCCATCGAGATCATTTCTTCTTCTCCGGATAGTTCCTGCAAACGATACTGAAAAAAGCCACACTCTTATCCAATACCGGTTTCCGGTCCACGGAGGTAATCGTAATCTCCTGGAAATTCTTTGAAAAGAACTGGTTACTTTTCAAGTTGGACAAAAATGTGCTGACCGCCTCAAACTCCTTGTCGCTGTCACCCAGGTAGGCCTCGCCTTCGATAACAACCTCGGGCCGGCCGTCCTCCTTGCGTGTAGAGGTAAACTTGGTCAACCAGGCCCCTTCCGGCAGGGCGCGCGGGATAATATCAAGAAAATAAGTGGCATAAAGCTGGTCTTTAATAAGGCTATCCAGGTTATTCAACTTTTTCTTAAGGCTCTTGTCCCTGGCAGCCAAAGTTGCGGAGTCCTCCTCTCCGGAAACCGAGGATATCTTGGGCCGGTTGGCCCTGATCAAACTTAGTTCCTCGCGCACCGGTTGTATCCTATATATTCCGAACCCGAAGGTAAGCGCGCAGATCAAAACCCCCAGCGTAATGATCCTGAAATCTACCCTTACGCCCTCCAGGAAAGAAAGGATATCGTCTTTGCCCTTGCCCCCTTCCGTTTTCTGCCTGGCGGAAAAAAGGTTGATCTTCACCCTTAGGGGTAGATCCTTGGAAAGCACTACCCCGAAGCTCTTTGCCATCACCGAAGAATAATCAACTCCTTTACCCAAAACCTTGCTGGTATCAACAAATTTGGCGGCGATCCCTGAGCTGGCGAAAAAATTCTTAAGGTCTTCGCGCATATCCTGGCCGGAAAGCACATGCAGCGTCTTAATGGCCTTATCCGGGAACTTCCTGCGGTAATAATCCTGTGAAACGCGTATCTCGCTTTTTAACTTGTCATATCTCTTGATCTGGTCATTGGCAGCCTCTGCTTCCGGTTCTCCTATCCCGGAATTCAATATGATATCGCGGCTGAAGAACGGGAAACCGTTCTCGGAAACCATAAAATTTATCTCGTCTTCGTTATTCAGGTCAAAACAAAGAGTGGCAACAACCCCGCTGTCCCTGACCCCGCATAATCTCAAGAAACGCAAGACGCTGAATGCGGAATACTCTATAGTATTGATCTTCAGGTTAAGCTGTTTGGATATGGATACATACTTCTCCAGTACCTCCTTCTTTATGCCCACGAACAGGATCGTGTTCAGCTTGCTCCGGCTGTCAGTCTCAACCTGGAAACTGTAAACCAGTTCCTCCAGCTTAAAAGGAATGTACTTTTTAGCTTCAAAATTGATCGCGCTCTGTAATTCGTTAGCCGGAAGGCGGGGAATCTCAAAGGTGCGGATAATCAGGTCCTGCCCGGAAATACAGATTGAGCCCTGCTCGGCGTTTATGTGGTTGGTACGCAGGGCATCCTTGATCAAAGCGATTATTTTTAGATCGATCGGGACTTTTTCTTCGAAATCACTGGCAAAAATACTGGCCTGCGGGATAATTACATGATTCACCAGCTTCCTGTTATTTGTCTCTGCCAGGCCTATGGAATTAGTGCCGAAATATATGCCTAAAGAATTCATGCCTGATCTCCTGAAGTAGATGACCTTTTCTTACTCCTGAGCCAATTATCTATATCGTCACGGTCAAACCTCCAGACCCCTCCCACCTTTATCCCGGAGATCTTCCCCTGGTTAAGCCAGTTATAGATAGTCTGTTTCTTTAATTTTAGGTATTCTGCCAACTCATCAATGTCTATTAATCGAGCCATAATTTACTTCCTTTATATAAAACTATTATGGTCTTAATTAAAACATAACAAAATTATTTTGTCAAGTGTTTTTTTATATAGACTTACTTGGACTTACTTAGATTATGTATTTTATCGAGGAGAACGTAGGGATAAATGCAGGGTTAAAAATTCAAAATAGTATCTCCATAATCTTTCGGCGATCATGAGGATAGAAAGAACCATCATTCTTCCTTGAAAAATAAAGGTCAAAAAAGAAGATTATAATAAACTTACTTAGATTATAATAGATTTACTTAGGAGCGGGACTGAATGGAATAACTAAGGAGTGTAGGTATATACTGCTTTAGCGCTTATTCTTCTTGTATTGGAAGGTCCGGAGCCGGGATTATAAACAGTTATCTCAACCCTGTCTATGCTTGCCGGCAGGTTACCCTCGTTGAAATCAGGAGAAACCGCCCCGCTTCTGCGCATTATCCTTGTATACTCTCCCGTAGAGGGCCAATTGGCGTTGTTTGTCCTCAGCATGTCCAGGGCGTAATTAACGCCTGCCCTGGCCGCGTATTGTGCTTGGATACGGCTGACTTGATGGTGGGTTAAACGGGTCTGGGTAAGCATAATCCTTAATATTACGGTACTCAATGTTGCGACCAGCATGATGACCGCAATGACAATAAAAAGGATTACCCCTTTCCTGGAGCCGTCAGACATCTTTCCTTAAAGAGATCCTATAATCATTATCCAGCTTGACCAGGATTACGTGTCCTTCGCGCGCAAGCCATCCCAAGCTCATCAAAACGTTGTCCGAAGAACGATCTATCCCTTTAACCAGATCAGTGAAGTTAACCTCTCCGTGCTGATCCAGGTAGTGCCAGATCTCACCTGCGACTATCCCAATCTCAATTATCATCTCCATCTCCTTTCTATCGGCTGGTAGGTCATAGATGTATTTTATAAACAAACCCGGAGAAGTCAACTGTTTTATTTAATATTGGCCCTGATCCATTCGACGCGTTCACGGGCAAACTTAGACTCTTCGCTGTCATCCAAAGGAACCTTTTCATACGCCTCCAGGGCGCCCCTGAAATCATCCTTATCCTCGCGAATCTTTGCGCAGCGCAAAAGGGCCCTGGCGGACAGCTGTCTATCGCTTCCGGGAGCATCCGCTATCTTAAGATAGATATCGGCTGCCTCCTGCATCTTGTTGTCGGACTCATAGACCTCGGCCAGGCTGAACCGCAGGTCATCGATATCTTCCGTCTCGGCCAATTCCAGGGCCTTTTTAAAAAAAGCCTCCGCCTGTCCGTAATCGAGCGACCTGAAATAACATTTGGCTAATCTCGGAAAAATCAACCTCCCCGAGTCAGGATGAAGTTTAAGCAACTGCCTATATTCCTTAAGCGCTTCCTCCGTCCTGCCTTCTTGAAAATAAATATCGGCTATTGCTAAGGCAGCCTCGGTTTTTAACCCGCCCCCCTCCAGTTTGAGGACCGATTCAAAGTTGGCGATGGCTTTATCAAAATCATTCTCCCTCCTGCGAATCAGGCCTAAAGCATATAAGGCGTCGGCCGCCAGGCTGCTTTCCGGGTACTCTTTGGCCAAAGAACTGAAATACCTGGAAGAGAGATCCAAGTCATTCAAGCGGTAATAATACTTGCCGAGCCACCACATGATCTCCGGGGTAAGCTTGGAATCCGGATATTTGACGCGCAATATCTTGAAACGCTTAAGAGCCTCTTTTTCCTGCCCCAGCTTGTAATAACAGTCGGCAATTTCATATTCCGCCCTTTGCTTTAATCCTGCCTCCTGCGGGAATCTGCGGACGATATCCTTAAAAATATCCAGCGCTTCATTGATCTTTCCGGAATTAAGCATACCCAATCCAATAGTGAAGACCGCCTGGGAAGCCAAAGGGCTGGTTTTGAATTTATTCTGAAATACAGACAGGGCATTAACGCTGGAGGCGTAATCCTGCCTGTCGAAATAAACGGCCCCCAGAGAATAAGCGGCGTCTTCCAGGAATTTTGATTGCGGGTAATCCTTTTCCAACAGCCTAAAGGAAGCAATGGCCGATTCATAATCCGAATCCTTCAGCTGCGCAAGCCCTTTCTGATAAAGCGCATAATCGGCAAACGATGAAGCGGGATATTTTTTTAAAACCCCGGCATAAACCTCTGCGGCCTCCCGGTAATCTCCGCCGTCCTGATAAATATCCCCTGCCCGGCAAAGCGCTCCGGCATCAAACTCCGCATCAGGGCTCCTCTCCGCCGCTTCTTTAAACGCGGATACCGCGGATTCAACTTCTCCCTGCTTGGCATAAGCCAGCCCCAGGCTATAACGCATCTTGTCGGTCAACTCGGAAGAGCCGGATATCCGGCTGTCCGCTTTAGCCAACCCCTCTTTGTAAACCTTGATTGCATGGCCGTATTCTGCCAGATTACAGAACGCCTCGGCCTTGCCGATATAGGCCTGCAGGCGTATCAAATGGTCTTCGCTTAATTCAAGCAGCTGTTCATAGAATTTCCTGGCTTCATAAGCCCTGTTGGTCTGTGACATCAAAACCGCCTGTCCCAGAATAAGCACATCCAGCCCCTTCTTGTCTAAATCCTCCTGCCTGATCCCGGAAAAAACCTCTCCGGCCTCATCATATCTCCTGGTTTTAAGGTACGACCAGCCGAGCCCCAGGTTTGCCAGGGCCCGGGCGTTCTTGTCTTGGAAAGACTGCGCAGCCTTAAGATAATCCTTGGCCGCCTCCGCCAGATCATCCAGGTAATATTCGGACTCCGCCAGGTAGAAATATAAATAAGGCAGGCGCAAAGGGTCGTTTGCGTAAAGCCTGAGAACGGATTTTATCTTGACCTTCAGTTCGGAATATTCTTTGAGATTATATAAGCACTCCATGAGCTTGAAAGCCGCGTCCTTGCTCTGCGGCTCACTGGGAAAGCTTTCCAGGAGGCTCTTGAGGCTGTCCAAAGCCTCTCTGTACCTGCCTGTCTGCGAATACGACCAGCCTAAAGAATAATACGCTGCGGGAACAAATGAAGAACGCGGAAAATCATCGATCAACTCCAGGTAGAAGCCGATGGCCTTATCAAAATTGCCTTCTTTGAAATATATTTCCGCGATCCAGAAATAGATCGCGTCCTTGAATCCGGAGATGCCCGGGTCGGTTAATAACCCCTCCAGCATGCTCAAGGCTTCCGGGTAGCGCCCCTGGTGAAAGTAGCTTTGCCCCATCAGAAGGCGCACTTCGCCGTTCCTGACGGAACCGGGATATTCCTTCCGGAACCTCTCGAGCATACCCAGGGCCACTTCGTAGAATCCGTCTTCATAAGCCTTTTTGGCCATAAAGAGCAGCTCTGTTTCCTTGGGGCTCTCCTGGGCCAAACAAGGATGTATCAGGAATAAACTCAGGATCAGGGCGCAGGCGATACTCCGTCTCATCATTCTTAAAGGACCTCTTTCAGGAACCTGCCGGTAAAAGACCTGTCGCGCTTAACCAGCTCCTCCGGACTGCAGGCAGCTACCAATTCTCCTCCTCTGTCCCCGCCTTCAGGCCCAAGGTCGATAATGAAATCGGCGCACTTGATCACCTCCAGGTTATGCTCCACCACTACCACGGTATTATTACGCTCAACCAGCCTCTGCAAAACCGATATCAGCTTGGCCACATCCGCAAAATGCAGCCCGGTAGTGGGCTCATCCAGGATATACAGGGTTTTCCCGGTGGAACGCTTGCACAGTTCAGAAGAAAGTTTCATTCTCTGCGCCTCCCCGCCGGAAAGAGTAGTTGCGCTCTGCCCTAACTGTATATACCCCAGGCCTACGTCGTTTAAATATCCGAGTGTATTTTTTATCTTTGGGATATTACCGAACAAGGCCAGCGCCTCTTCCACCGTCATCTCCAGAACATCCGCTATGGACATGCCTTTGTATTTCACCTCGAGAGTGGCGTTATTGAACCTTAACCCCTTGCATATTTCGCATTTTACATATACATCCGGCAGGAAATGCATTTCGATCTTTCTTATCCCGTCCCCTCCGCATGCCTCACATCGTCCACCTTTGACGTTAAAAGAAAAGCGCCCGGGTTTATAACCGCGCTGCCGGGCCTCAGGCAGGCGTGAAAACAAATCCCTTATATGGGCGAATACCCCGGTATAAGTAGCCGGGTTTGAACGCGGGGTCCTGCCTATGGGCTGCTGATCAACAACAATCACCTGGTCGATCTCCTGCGTTCCGCTTATGGATTCAAACCTCCCCGGCCTTGCCTTTGACCTGTAAATCTTCTGTGCCAGGGCAGGATAAAGTATATCCGAAACAAGGGTGGACTTTCCTGAGCCCGAAACACCGGTAACGCAAATAAGAGTGCCTAAAGGGAACTTAAGGTCTATATCCTTAAGGTTATGCTCCGAGGCGCCTTTTACCTCTATATATTTCCTGTTCCTCCATGGCCGCCTGCTTGCGGGAGGCTGGATAAAAAGTTCTTTGCGCAGGTATTTCGCGGTTAGGGATTCCCTGCATTGCATAAGCTGGCTCCTGTTTCCGGAAAAAATAACCTTGCCGCCGTGCCGGCCGGCTCCGGGACCAAGGTCCACGATATGATCTGCGCTTAAGATCGTTGATTGGTCATGCTCCACGACTACCAGGGTGTTGCCTAAATCCCGCAGGGCCTTAAGAGTATCAAGCAGTTTTTCATTATCCCGCTGATGCAGGCCGATGCTCGGCTCATCCAATACATAGAGGACACCTACCAGTCCGGAGCCTACCTGCGTAGCCAGGCGTATCCTCTGCGCTTCTCCGCCGGATAATGTCGAGCTTCTGCGGTCCAGGGTCAAATAATCCAGACCGACATCCACGCAGAATTTCAACTTCTGGATTATCTCTTTTAATGCCTGATGGCTGACCGCCTTCTCCTTCTGGTTCAGGTCTAAACCAGAAAAGAAACCTATTGCCTCC
>JAQUKF010000017.1 GCA_028719265.1 Candidatus Omnitrophota bacterium | reverse complement strand
ACGACCGAATACTTCGGCTGGTAGCACAAAAATGAACCATCCGACTCATCCGCCTCGGCCACAAAAAGCTCCCCGCTCCCCAGGAGGGCATTCGTGTCTATGTTCTTCAGTATGCCGCCTATAGCCACCGTCGGACAAAGCCCTGCCTCAAGCAGCATATAAGAAATCAAAGAAGTAGTGGTTGTCTTGCCGTGGCTGCCGGCTACGGTTATCGCTGTCTTGCCGCGCATGAGCAAAGCCAGCGCCTCGGCCCGTTTAAACAAAGGTATGCCTGTTTTTCTCGCCTGGATTATCTCGGGGTTATCCTCTTTTATCGCCGAGGAATAAACGACCGACCCCTGACCGCATATATTCCGGGCGTCATGCCCGATATATATCCTGGCCCCCAGCTTCCTGAGCTCTTCGGTAACCCGGCTCTCCTTAAGGTCCGAGCCGCTCACCGGAAAACCTGCCCTCAACAAAAGATGGGCCACCCCGCTCATTCCTATGCCGCCGATACCGATAAAATGATAAGACGTCTTCATCTTAGTATATATTTTTTCCAGGAATCCTCGAAATCCCGCAAATCCTTGAAAGAGTACGCCGAAACCAGCGCCCTGGTCAAATCCCTTTTATCCCTCAGGTTCTGGCAAAAAAGCACGAATTTATCTTTTCCGAACGCATCGATCAGATATCTCACCAGGCTGTAAGACTCATTATAAAACAGGCTTACCAGCTCCTTATCCTCAAGGAGCGAGACATTCATCCTGCTTAGCTCATCCAACCCTATGAATTTTCCCTGATTTATCCTGGCGGCCAGCTCCGACTTGAGGAAATAATTTTTCTTCTCCTGATAAGTAGCGACCCCTTCTTCAAGCCAAAGCGGCACCCCGGGATTATTGAATCCCACCATTTCCCGGAAAATTATATGCGCCATTTCATGCGGGAGTATATTATCCAGGAAGCCCCTGGCGGTAATGAACGTACGGATGAGCTTTCCGTTGATCTGAGCCTGCCCCGCTGACCATTCAGGGTTACCCGTTGCCTCCATATACTGCTTCTGGGTATCAAAA
Source organism: Candidatus Omnitrophota bacterium (assembly GCA_028719265.1). Classification (GTDB taxonomy): domain Bacteria; phylum Omnitrophota; class Gorgyraeia; order Gygaellales; family Profunditerraquicolaceae; genus UBA6249. The sequence continues at coordinate 13,428 of JAQUKF010000017.1, read as the reverse complement.
AGATAAATCTTTGCGCGGTTATCCCATGTCCAGAAATTAAAACGGTTGAAACCCAGATCATCCGTTATCTTATTATAATCATTCTCCGCGCGCGCCGCCAGGGCGTTGAGCTGGGATTCTTTCGCGCTTTTATAATAAATCAGGAAGTGCGTGCTTTTAAAAACCTGCCACGGCTGTTCCTGCGCGTGCGCGGCAAGGGGCAGAAATAAGAATAGAATAAGCCAATTTAATCTTCTCATCGGTTTAAACCCAGAACCTCTTTAGTGAGCAGTCCGCAGGCATCCGGGACACGGATACGGCTGTATGCCTGGCGCATCACATTCAACCTGCCGCGGTCGTTAAGAATTCCTGTCAAGACCTCCCCGATCTTCTCTAAGCAAAGCTCTTCGTCGCCGATAACCAGGACGCATCCGCAATCCGCCAGCACCCTGGCGTTAGCCGACTGGTGCGCGTAAGCAAACGGATACGGGACCAGCAGGGCCGGCAGGCTGAACCTTTCCAGCTCCGCGATCGTCGTGGCCCCCGCGCGGCAGATTACCAAGTCGGCGGCACTATAAGCATACTGCATACCGGTAAGAAATTCAAAAACTTTATGAGCGATCCCGCAGGAGGAATAAACCTGGCTGACCTGCTTAAAATCAGCTTGACCCGAAATATGCACCACCTGCAGGCCTTCCTTACGCCCGCAGGCGGATAAGGCGCCGGAGCAGGCGATATTCAGTTTATGCGAACCCTGGCTTCCGCCGGTAACCAGGATATTGAACTTACCCTCTTTAAAGCCAAAGAAATCCAAAGCCTCCTGCCTGCCTATCCTGACCATCTCTTTGCGCAAGGGATTCCCGGTCAGGGCGATCTTGCGCGGGGACGCCTTTAGATACTCGCCTGTCCCGGTGAAGGAAACTGCTATCTTATCCACAAATCTGGCCAACAGGCGGTTTGCTCTTCCGGGAACAACATTCTGCTCATGGATAAGGGTATGCGCCCTGAAAAGCCAGGCCCAAAATAACAGGGCTATCGTATTAAGGCTTCCGAAACCGATAACCGTATCAGGCTTAAACCCTGCCGCTATCCTGAAGCTGTCCCAGGCGCCGAGCAGAAAATAATAAACTCCCTTTATGCTCCCGCTTACGGATCTAAGATCCATCTCCGCAGCGCGAATATACCTGATCTCTCCGGGAGCGATCTCAACCTTTACCCCGTTATCCTTTTTAGGCAGGACCATCAATACATCGGCGCCTGAATCTTTAAGCCTCTGCATCAGGGCCATGGCGGGAAAGATATGCCCCCCGCTTGAGCCGGTAACAAGTATAACCTTCATATTTTTTAAGGATATGCTCCGCTGCGCGCGATATTGATCAATATCCCGAGGCTGACCATATCGAATATCAGGGAAGATCCTCCATAACTGATAAACGGCAATGGCAGCCCCTTGGTCGGGAAAACCCCGCAGGAAACCCCTATATTAACTATCGCCTTGAGGGAGATCATCAGGACCAACCCTTGGCCCAGGAAATAACCGAACCTGTCCTGGGCGTTCTTTATGATCTTAAGCGCCTGGCGGATAAAGATCATGAACAACAGGATTACTCCCAGGGTACCCACCAGCCCCAGTTCCTCTCCGATGATCGAGAAAATAAAATCGGTATGCGCCGCCGGCAGGTAAAAAAGTTTCTGCTGGGAATGGCCGAGTCCTACCCCAAACAACCCGCCGGAACCTATGGCGATCTGGGACTGGATTATCTGGAATCCGCTGCCTTTGGGGTCCAGCCACGGATTCAAGAAAGCCAGTATCCTGGCCCTGCGGTACGGGACACTGAAAACCAATATATATACCATCGGCAGGCTGCAAAGCAACAGGTTCATTATATAAACCGGCCTTACCCCCGCTATATAAAGCATGATCAGAACCACGCTCCCCAGGGCGATGGTCGTCCCCAGGTCCGGCTGCAAAAGTATAAGCAGGGATACCCCGCCTAACACGCAGATAGGCGGGATAAACCCTTTAAGCAAAGTCTTTATCTGGTCCCCTTTGCGGCAGATAAAATCCGAGATGTAAATGATCACCGCCAGGTTGGCAAATTCCGAAGGCTGGAAGCTGATGAACCTGAACCTGAACCAGCGCCTTGCCCCCGAAACCTCCTTGCCTATGCCCGGGATAAGCACCAAGACCAGCAAGCCGATCGCCACCCAGAGCAAAAGGCGCGCGTGCTTGCGCATCAGGCGATAATCGACTACCATGGCCAGGAAAGTGAACAACAGGCCGGCGGACAGGAAAAGCAGGTGGCGCTTTAAAAAATAAAAACTATCCCCGTATTTCTCCCAGGCATAGATGCTCGAAGAGCTGTAGATCATTATTATCCCGACGCACAGAAGCACGACCGAGACAGTGAGCAAATTAATGCGCGTTTTCCTGATCATAATCCCTTAGGCGCCCTTGAGCAGGTCGGATACCGTCATCTTAAAAGCATCCCCCCGTTGTTCATAATCCTTAAACATGTCAAAGCTTGAGCACATAGGGGAAAACAATACGTAATCGCCGGGCTCTGCCTGGCTATACGCCCTGGTTACCGCCTCTCTCAGGGAATCGGACTTCTCAACGGACAGTTCCCCTCCGATCTCCCCGGCGATTATATCCCTGGCCTCCCCGATCAAGAGCACTTTCTTGACCTTGTTCCTGGCCGGACCCAGGATAACCCGGTAATCTATCCCCTTATGCCTGCCTCCGGCGATGAGTATTATCGGCGCGTTGATGTTATTGATCGCCCAGATGGCCGAATCGGCAGTAGTCGCCTTGGAATCATTGATGAACTTCACGCCGTTGACATCCGCCACCTCCTCCATGCGGTGCGCCAACCCCTTGAAATCGCGGAAAACGCCGAGCATCTTTTCCGTCTTCACCTTCAATATCTTTCCCACCTCGGTTACCGCGCTCTGGTTTGGATTCAACTTTGTGCCTTTTGCGGAGAAAAAAATCACCCTCGATCTGGCTAAAGCGGCCAGCGGCTTAAGAAGCGCGTCATCCCCGTTTAATACCAGGAAATCGCCTCCGCGCTGGTTTAGGAAAATACGCTTTTTTGCATCCAGGTATTCCTGCATATTATTATAGCGGTCCAGGTGGTTAGGGGTCAGGTTAAGGATAACGGCGATCTTCGGCCTGAAATTATTTATCGTTTCAAGCTGGAAGGAGCTTACTTCAAGGACAACCATATCCCCCCTCTTTACCTTCTGGACCTCCGCGCAGAAAGGCCTTCCTATGTTCCCGCAGATAAAGACGTCCCTTCCGGGCTTATCAAGTATTTTCCCGATAAGGGTAGTGACCGTAGTCTTACCGTTAGATCCGGTAACCGCTATGATCTGGCCCGGGCAAAGTATGCTGGCCACCTCGATCTCGCTTATTACCGGCCGGGAAAGCTCCCTGGCCCACACTATCGGCTGCGCCGCGGGGGCGACACCCGGAGAAACAACTACCAGGTCCGCATCCTCAATAAAACCCTTACTGTGAGTACCCAGCTCAACCCGGATATCCCTGGAAGCAAGACTAAGGGCAAGCGACTTGGTCTGCATATTATCATTAATGTCGCTCACCCGCACATGCGCGCCCAAACCGTGCAGGAGATTAGCGCAGGCAAGCCCCGAACGGGCCAATCCTACGATAGTGACCTTCTTGTTTTTGAAAAATCCGGTGTTCTGCATAAGATTAAACGGCGATGGATTGCATCCCCTACCTGATCTTCAAGGTAACCAGGGAAAACAAAGCAAGCAAGCCGGCAATGATCCAAAACCTCACGATCACCTTGTTTTCAGGCCAGTCCAAAAACTGGAAATGGTGATGCAGGGGAGCGATCTTGAATATGCGCTTTTTGGTCAGTTTAAAGACACCCACCTGCAGTATTACGGAAAAGACCTCTAAAACAAAAATGCCTCCCACGATTATAAGCAGCATCTCTTTCTTGATCAACAGGGCCACCGTCCCGATAGCCCCTCCCAGGGCGAGTGAGCCTACGTCCCCCATGAAGATCGAAGCCGGGTAGCAGTTAAACCACAGGAAACCCAGGCCGGCGCCGATAATGCTGGCGCAGAAAATAGTCAACTCCCCCGCCCCTTCAACGTAAGAAACAAGCAGGTAATTACTTAAGTTTACATTGCCGGAAATATAACATAGGATACTGAAGGCTATCGCCACCATAACCACTATCCCGATAGCCAGGCCGTCTAGGCCGTCGGTCAAATTTACCGCGTTGGAAGACCCCGAGATCACCAGTATGACAAAAAGAATATATAGCCCGTCCAGATCCAGGTTGACCCATTTCAGGAAAGGCACCTCCAGCTTGACGTTATAATGGCTGTCAATAATTAGGAAGGCGCCCAATATCAACCCCAGGATTATCTGGCTGGAAAACTTTACCGCGGGCTTAAGCCCGGCGGCATTCTTCCCGGTCTGTTTCATATAGTCGTCTATAAAACCGGTAAGGCCAAGCCAGCATGTGCTAAACAGGACTATCCAGATGCAATGTTTTGCAATATCGGCCCAAAGGAGCGTAGAGGTTATGACCGCCCCCAAAATAAGCAGCCCTCCCATGGTGGGAGTATCCTGTTTATGCCGGTGCAGGTCGTCAAGCCTGGCGCTGTCGGCCTTGTTTATCTTCTCCCCAAGCTTAAGCTCTTTCAATTTCCTTATCAATAGCGGCCCGAAGATAAGGCTTAGCGCAAAGGCGGTTAAAGCGGCCATTGCCGCCCGGAAGGTTATATAGCGGAAAACATTGAATGCGGAGATAAAATCCCTTAGCGGATAAAGCAGGTGGTAAAACATTAAATCTTAAAGACCTCTTCCATTTTCATCGAGCGGGAACCCTTCACCAGGATCACGTCTTTGTTCCCCGGTGCAACCTTGTTGAGCAATAATTCCCTGGCCTGGCAGGAGGAAGAACAGCAGAAAATCTTGCCTCCGTCAAATCCGGCCCTTCTGGCGCTTGCTGCGGTAAGAGCGGACAACTCGCCTACCGCAATCAACGCATCGCATATATCAGTTATACTACCAGCGAAGCGCCTATGCAATAACTCTTTTTTTCCCCCCAGCTCCAGCATATCACCCATAACCAGTATTTTTCTTCCCTTGCACTTCAACGCGCCAAGGGCATTCAGGGCGCTGCCCAGGGAAAGCGGGTTGGAGTTGTATGTGTCATCAATGAACCTTACGCCCTTTATCTCGACGAGCTTAAGTCTCCCCCGGGGGAAATCGAAGCTTGCCAGCCGGCGGGAAATATCTTTCAAGCCAAAACCCAGGATACGGGCGGTGGCGATGGCAGCCAGGGCGTTATATACATTATGCGTTCCCAGCGTGGGCAGTTCAAAATCGAACCTGCGGTTAAGCCTGAACTTCACCTTCCCGCCTTCCAGCCTGACGGAGGAAGCATAAAAATCACCCTTTCCTCTGACGCAATAGCTGAATGAATGCGCCTTTCTCCCGCCTTTTTTGGCCAAGGAGCGCAAATAGCGGTCATCGGAGTTGAACAAGGCTATAGCCGGCGGAAGCAGATTATCCAGCAGGCTGGACTTTTCCTTCATCACCCCGCCCAAATCACCGAAGGACTCCAGATGCGAAGGGCCGATATTGGTAAGTACGCCTATATTCGGCCTGGCGATGGCGGACAAATAGCCGACCTCGCCGAAATGGTTGGTGCCGATCTCAACTACCGCAAAACTATGCCGCCTATTAAGCCGGATCAGTGTTTGCGGCAGGCCAATCTGGTTGTTTTTTGTACCCTCGTTCTTCAAAAGCGGACCTTTTAAGGAAAGGATCCAGGCGATCATTTCTTTGACAGTGGTCTTGCCGTTTGACCCGGTTACGGCGACAAGCGGTCCTTCAAACCTCTCCCGCCTAAAACGGGCAAGGTTACCCAGGGCCAAAGTAGTATCTGCGACTTTCACCAAAGATATATTTTTAGGAAAGCTAAGGCCGGCCGTATCTTCTGCTATTATGCAGGCGGCTCCGGATCTTAAGGCGAAGGGAATAAAATCATGCCCGTCAAAATTATCCCCTTTTAAGGCCAGAAAGGCCTCTTTCGGTTTTATCGTCCGGGAATCGGTTGAAATACCCTTGAACCTGCCGGGCAGCTCTCCCTGGATAAGCCTGCCTGCCGTAGCCCTGATTATCTCTTCTAACGTAAACACTTGCGCACTGCCTCCCGGTCGCTGAAATGCACCACCTTCTCCTTCAACGCCTGATAATCCTCATGTCCTTTACCGGCGATCACCAGGCAATCATTCCTGCCTTTTAAGCTTACGGCTTTTCTTATGGCCTCAAACCTGTCTACGAGAACACAGTAATTGCCCCTGCGCGCCCCCCGGCATATCTCCGCTGTTATGCGCAGCGGATCCTCCGAACGCGGATTATCGGTAGTGATCACCGCGTAATCCGCCAACTCCGTGGCTATCCTGCCCATCTTCGGACGCTTTGACCTGTCCCTTTCTCCGCCGCAGCCAAAAACCACGATTATCCTGCCGGCAATCAGCGGCCTTAAGGCCTTGATCACATTAGACAACGCGTCCGGTGTATGCGCGTAATCAATGAATATGTTATCCCCCGCTCTCTCCAGCCTGCCTGGAACGCATTTGAACTCTTCTATCGCGGATTTGATATGGTTAAAGGAGATCTTTTCGCTTATCCCCCAGCATACGGCCGCCAGGATATTGTAAATATTATAGAGGCCGATCATCGGGGTCCTGATACTCGATTCTATCCCGGGGGCAACCAGGGTAAATTTGCTGCCCTTTGCCCCGAAACATATGTCCCTGGCCATAACGGTAGATCTATTTTTTATCCCGTAGGTGACCGGCCGGCGGGAAAGCAGCTTTTTAATCCGTCTGCCGTATTTATCGTCATTGTTGACTATCGCCGTCCCCGTATCCCGAAGCAGGCGGAATAACCTCGCCTTGGCCGAAAAATAGTTATTCAGGCTTTTATGGTAATCCAGGTGGTCCTGGGTAAGGTTGGTAAAGATCGCCTGGCTGAAAGATATTCCCCGCACCCTTTGCTGGACGAGGGCATGCGAAGAAACCTCCATCGCGCAATATTTTATCCGGCGGCGGAGCATCCCCGCAAGCAGTCGCTGTAACTCGACCGGCCCGGGAGTGGTATTCTTTGCGCGAAGCTCCTTGCCGCTAAAACGGTAATTCACCGTGCCGATAACACCGCAGTCCTCTCCCGACCTCTTTGCTATAGCCTCAATCAGGTAAGTGACCGTGGTCTTGCCGTTAGTGCCTGTAACTCCGGCAACCTTCATCTTTTCTGAAGGACGGCCATAAAATTCGGCGGAGGCCTCCGCCAGGAACTTACGGGCGTCCTTCACCACAACCCTTCTGGCTTTTCCAAAAACGCTTCCCCCGCCTGCCCCTTTTTCCGAGATTATCAGGCTTGCGCCTCTCTTAAGCGCTTCCCCGGCAAAAGATGAACCGTCCCTGCGGCTGCCTTTTACGGCAACAAAGGCATACCCCTTCTTAACCTCCCTGGAATCGCAAGTTATCCCGCCTATCTCCACTCCGTCTATCTTCATCGTCCTTCTTCTCTCCGCCTGAACCGATAAGGTCATTGCGCCATTCCTCTGGCCGGTATCTCATTCCCCTTGATATAACGGATCGCGTCAGCCGCCACCTTCTGGAAAACCGGAGCGGCTACCACCCCGCCGAAATAATACGGCCTGGGCTCATCGACCGTAACTACGATCGCCAGAAGAGGGTCTTCCGCCGGCGCAAAACCGATAAAAGAAGCCACGAATTTGTTGTGCGAATACGCGCCGTTAGGTTCCAGTTTCTGCGCGGTCCCGGTCTTGCCGGCGGCGCTGAAACCGGGTACCTTCGCCAGCCTGCCGGTCCCTACCTCGACTACCCCCGTCAATATTTTCTTTATGCGCATGGCGGTATCCACGGAAATCACCTTGCGGATCAATACCGGCTTGTTCTGCTTGATAACCCTGCCCTGCCTGTCCCGGATAGAATCAACAATGTAAGGTTTCATCAACTGCCCGCCGTTTGCGATCACGGAAATCGCGCTGGCCAGCTGCAAAGCGGTAACCCCCACCTCCTGTCCGATAGGTATGGCCGAAATGGACGTCTTTGACCAGGCCCGCGGCTGTTTGATCATCCCGGAAATTTCACCCGAGATATCTATGCCGAGCTTGCTGCCGAAACCGAATGCCCTTAGATACTGATAAACTATATCCGGCCCGAGAAGCTGGGCCACTTTGACCGTGCCGATATTGCTGGATTCCTCAATAACCTCTCTAAAACTGAGTATCCCGTGCGGACGGTGGTCATGCAGGATATGCCCTCCCACCCTGTAACTTCCGTTCTCGCAGAATATCTTATCTTCTTCGGTGATCTTCTTTTCTTCAAGGGCGGCAGAAGCGGTAACTATCTTGAATACCGAACCAGGCTCGAACAGATCGCATATGGCGCGGTTGCGCATATGGGCGCTGTCTGCCGAAGAATAGTTATTCAGGTCATAGCTGGGGCGGCTGGCCATGGCCAGGATCCTACCCGTGTGCGGGTCCATAACAACAATACTGGCACCCTTGGCGTGAAAATCCCTGAAGACCTTATCCAGCTCCCTCTCGGCGATATACTGTATTACCTCGTCGATGGTTAAAACCAGATCCATCCCGTCAACCGGCAGGACCATTTTTTCCCAGATATCGAGCTTGTTTTGCCTGGCATCACGCAAAAAGACCGCCCAGCCGGCAGTGCCTTTTAGGTACCCGTCGAAATCCTTCTCCGCCCCCGCTAAACCTACATTATCCATACCGCTGAAACCGATGACATGGCTGGCCAGATAACTATTGGGATAGATTCGCTTTGTTTCTTTCATGAATCCCAGCCCTTTGAGCCTAAGCGCCTTTATGGCTGCGGATTTCTCCGGAGGGAGCTTGCGCGCCAGCCAGATAAATGATTTCTTGCGGTAGATCCTATCCTTGAGGTAATCACGGCCGGTGCCGAGTATAGGCAGGAGCTTATCTATTACCTCCTCCTTATCCCTGCCCTTAATTGTGTTGGGCTCGGCATAAAGGGAATCCATGGAGAGGTTGAAGGCCTGGGCTTTAAGGTTACAATCATAAATCGTTCCCCGGCGCGGCTCAAGCTCAACGAACTGGTTATGCTGTTTTTTTGCCAGGGAACTCAGGTAGCTGGAACGAAAGAACAGGATAAAAAGCAGGCGGCCGACGCAAAGCAATAGAAAAATAAAAAAGACTAGGAATACCGCCTTGCTTCTCCGGCGATAATTACTTATATACACTATTTTTTAAGGAGTAATGAATATTAGGGACTAATTGTCTTTGCCTGGGCCTCACGCTTCAGTCCGAAAATACCGGCCAAGAGACTAGTCTTTGCCTGGTTCTGGCTTACCGGCTTAAGCCCGTCGCCGTAAGCCACTACCTTGACAAAACGGTAATTATCCGGCATCTGGAATTCGCCGGTGTCGCCAAGCCGGTTGCCTATTTTCACCAAAGAAGAATTCTTCTTGATATTATAGCTTAAAGCGGTGTTCTTATCAAAGAGCTCATTATAGACCACCTGCCTCCTCGAGCCCAGATAGGCCAGCCGGAATATCTCGCTTTGCTGATAGACGTAAAGCACACAACAGGAAGTGATGAATACGGTCAACGAAAGAAACCTGGTCATTTTCATGCGCATTAAATCCTTTCAGCTGCCCTGAATTTACTGCTGCGGCTGGAAGGGTTAGCCGCCACCTCGCTAGCAACAGGGGTCATAGGTTTAGCCGTAATAATATCGATCAGCCCTTCGGACTTAAGGGCCCTGAACGTATGCTTGATCACCCTGTCCTCCAGGGAGTGGAACGAAATGACGCATATCCTGGCCCCGCTCTTTAGGATCCCAACCGCTTTCCTGACGGAGCTTTCCAGGATCTCCAGTTCACGGTTGACCGCGATGCGCACCGCCTGGAAGGTACGCGTAGCCGGATGGATGCGGTAATGGCTCCTGCGGTACCTGTGCGGTATCGCCCGCACCACCAGGTCGGCCAGCTGGCCGGTAGTAGAGATCGGGTGGTTCTTGCGTTCCTGCACCACCAAACGCGCTATACGGTTATGCCAACGCTCCTGTCCAAAACTCCAGAGCATGCTGGATATCTCTCTTTCGTCAAGGTTGTTCACCAGGTCGTATGCCGATATATAGCTGCTCTGGTCCATACGCATATCCAAAGGTCCTTCCTGCTGGAAACTAAAACCTCTTGCCCCGTCCCTCATCTGAAAAGTGGAGATCCCCAGATCAAAGACTATTCCGTCTATCCTGTCTATGCCGAGCCCTTCCAGGACCCGGTCGATATCCGCAAAATTCGCCTGCAGAAGCTCATAATTCCCGCCGCATCCTTCAAGCCTTTGGCGGCAGACGGCCAGCGAGTTCTCATCGCGGTCGATCCCTATCAACCTTCCCCCGGGGGTTATTCTTTTTAATATTTCAATGCTGTGGCCTCCGGTGCCCGCGGTCGCATCCACAATCGTCTTGCCGGGGGCAAGGGCAAGATAATCTATAACCTCACGCAGCATTACGGGTATATGCAGTTTCTCTTCTAACACCTAAACATCCATTAATTTCTCCGCAATCTCTTCGAAAGATTGACGGCTGTTTGCGTAAAAATCGCGCCAGGCATCGCGCGACCAGATCTCTATGCGGTTGGAAACACCGACAATAATGACATCTTTTTTTATGTCGGCGAATTCCTTTAAGTATTGCGGAAGCAGGACCCTTCCCTGCTTATCCGGCTGAATCTCAACCGCTCCGCTAAAAAGCAGGCGGTTGAAAGTACGCGACTGCTGCCTGGTAAACGGCATGGTTTTGAATTTATTTTCCTGAGAACGCCATTCTTCCTCGGAAAACATGAAAAGGCATTTGTCTAAACCCCGGGTAACGAAGAATTTTTCGATAAACTGGTTTTTGGCGGTCTCGCGGAACCTGGCAGGCAAAATCAGGCGGCCTTTACGGTCTATGGAATGTTCAAATTCACCGTAAAACATTTTTCCCCCTCTTCCACTTTACTCCACTTCTATCCACTCAGTACTCAGAGTATAGATAAAATACTCCCCCTTGTCAAGGGAAAAATTACCTAACATATAGTAAATACAATAAATTGTGGATATTTTAGCGCTTATTCACCAGAGATTGTGGTATCTATCGGGAGTGTTTGAGGATATTGCGGGAAAAAATTATATCTTTCTTGATTTGAGTGGACAATTCCTTCAATGAAGGGAATTTTTTGTCCGGACGGATGAATTTTACGAACTGTATCTCCATGAACCTGCCGTATATATTTTTATAGAAATCGAATATGTGCACCTCCACCTGCACGGGGCTTCTTCTGTGTCCGACGGTAGGACGGCGCCCTATGTAACATATCCCGTCGTATGGTTTGGATGCAAAAACAATGTGCACGGCGTAAATCCCCGGGGGGGGGATGACTTCATGATGGGGATCGATATTGGCCGTGGGAAAGCCCATTCCCCTGGCGATCTTACTGCCCTTGACTACCGAACCCAAAACGCTCACCCTGCGGCCAAGCAGTTTCTGCGCCTGACTGATCCTGCCCTTTTTTATCAGCTTGCGTATGACAGTACTGCTCACCGGCTGTCCTGCCGACCTGATCACCTTAAAAACCTTCAAACCAAACACTCTGTTTTCGGCATAAGCTGATAAAAGTTTAGCGTCACCCGAGCCTCTCCGGCCAAAACGGAAATTACCTCCGATATAGATGAAACGGCACCCTATTTTCCCGACCAGGATCCTGCTGATGAAATTATCTGCGCTCATCCGCGCAAAACCGGCGCTGAAATTAATCACTATACAAACATCCACCCCCAGCTCGGAAAGCAGCCGCAGCCGGTGCCTTAATGAATAAAGACTTTCCTGTTTGTGCGGATGAGGGGAGAACGTCAACACCACGCTTGTGCCTTTTATCTTGCGCGCTCTCCTGACCGCAGAGCGCAGGATAAGGCGGTGGCCGCGATGCAGTCCGTCAAAAACCCCCAATGCCACTACGGGATCCCTGAACCTGCGGATCTCCTTTATACTGGTAATTACGATCATCTGTTTATTTTAATACAGTTTGAATGCTGGCAAGGACCTTCCTGATAACCGTACCTATTTCACCGCGCACCGTACAGCCGGAAGCGGTCTTGTGCCCTCCTCCGCCGAAGGTCGCGGCTATCTTGTTCACATCGACCTTCCCGTGGCTGCGCAGGTTGATACGCACCTGGTCCCTGGACCCCGGGATCTCCCTGAATAAGGCTACCACCTCCACCCCCTTGATCGAACGTCCGAAGCTTAAAAGCTGGTCCCCTAAATCCATGGAGACGGTGCCGTCTTTCAGCATGCTTCGTTTAAGTTTAAAATAAGCGACCCGGCCGCCGGATGAGAAATTTATCCTGGGAAGAAGCTTGACCAACAGCTTGGTTTCCTCCAGGGCGAGATTCTCATAAACATAACGGTAGATGAGCGGGACATTTATACCGGATTTTAACAGCTCGGCAACGGCCTGGTGGGTAAAACTGCTGGTGTTGGAATACCGGAAAGACCCCGTATCCGTCATTATGCCGGTATACATCGAAACCGCTTCGGGCCTGGCGATGGGCAGGCGCATCTGTTTGTAAATACGGTAGACCATCTCGGAACAGGATGAGGCGCGCGCGTCAACCCAGTGGATATCGCCGAACCCCTGGTTACTGATATGGTGGTCGATATTAATGACCGGTTTGTTCTTCCTGTTGATCCGCCAGACCTCTCCGCTGCGCTTTAGATCCGCGCAATCCAGGACCACCAAACAGTCAAACTTGATCCGCGATGAACCCGTCCCAAGCCTGTGTATCTTTCTTACCCCTGGAAGGAAATCATATCCGTAGGGGATCCCATCGTGGTTTAGGATCACCCCCTGCTTACCCAGTTTCCTGAGCAGATAATAAAATGCGAGTTCCGCCCCCAGGGCGTCCCCTTCCAAACTGGTATGCGCGGTGATCAGGAATTTATCATATTTCTTTATGCTTGCGCAGATTCTTTTTAAGCCCACCCCTCCGCCCTTCCTTTCCGGTTGTTGCTCCGGGATCCTCCTTTGCGGACGAATCCTTCGGCTTATCCAGCTCCTTTATATTATTCAATATCTCCTCAATCCTGGCGCTGTATTCTATCGAACGGTCCTCCTGAAACATTATCTCCGTGGCAAAACGCAGGTTTATCCTTTCGGCGATGAGGCTGCGGATGAAACCCAAGGCGGAATCCAGGGCCATCTTTGTTTTGCTGCGCTCCTCCTCTTTTCCCAACACGCTGTAAAATATCTTGGCGTTCCTCAAATCCCGGCTTAACTCCACCTTGGTTATGGTAACAAAACCTATGCGCGGGTCTTTAAGCTCATCATGAATTATCAGGCTC
>JAQUKF010000016.1 GCA_028719265.1 Candidatus Omnitrophota bacterium | reverse complement strand
TAACTCGTACTCTATCGGGTCCTCGATAGTTATTATCTTGTTCTTGCTGCTTTTTATCTCATTCAAACATCCGTAAAGAGTGGTGCTTTTTCCGCTTCCGGTGGGCCCGGTAACCAGGATTATCCCGTGCGGTTTCTTGATCAATCTGGCCAGGATCTCCAAGTCTTCGGGAGCCAACCCCAGCCTCTCCAAGCTAAAGAGCATGCTGGTAGGAAGTATCCTTATAACCATCCCTTCTCCGTAACGCGTGGGGATGATCGAGATCCTCAAATCCAGCTCCTCCCGGCCTATCTTTATCACGGCCCGTCCGTCCTGGGGAAGCCTGCGTTCCACGATATTCAACCTGGACATTATTTTTATACGCGAGATTATCGCCAGGAAAAACCTTTCGATTTCCGCCGGCACATTGGCGTTATACAATACGCCGTCGATACGGTACCTTATGTTCATCTTTCCCCGGAAGGGCTCGATATGGATATCGGTAGCTCTTTTCTGGTGGGCCTCCAGGATTATCTGGTTAACCAGTTTCACCACCGAGGCATCCTCTGCCAGCTTTTCTATATCCTCGATATTTCCGGATTCCTTGGGGGCCTCCGGCTCCCTGGTATCCTTGGGCGCCTTGGCAATGATCCCCTCCACCGTCTCCGCCCCTACACCGTAATGTTCTTTGATCGCATCCATTATCTCGGTTTCTTCAGCCAGGGCAGGCTGCAGGTCATGTCCCAGGAATATCCTTAAATCATCCAGCGAATGTAACGGGTCGCTGGAGGCAATAAGCAGTTTATTGTCCACGAATTTGACCGGCATGACCTTATAATACCAGGCGAATTTAGCAGGAACCTTCTTTATCGCCTGCAGGTCGATATCGGTCTCTTTCAGCTTCAGGAAAGGCAGGTTAAATTGTTCGGCAAGGGTCTTTAAAAATTCCTCCTGCCCTAAGTAGCCTTTCTTGATCAGGATTTTTCCCAAAAGTTCTCCGCTCTTGGTCTGTTCGGCAAGGGCCTCCTCCAGCTGCTCAGAAGTAATCAATTTCTTATTAATCAACATCTGTCCGATCTTAATCAACATTTCCTCTATTCCCCCAAATTAAAAGTTATTCGGCAGCGCGCCGATCATATAAAATTTTTCCGCATGTACCTTATCCATTTGCCCGGAAACTATCCTTTCGCAGCCCTCCAGGGTAGCCTCCAAAGGCACATACTCCCCTTTCCTGCCGGTGTAAGCTTCGGCGCAGAAGAACGGCTGGGTAAGAAAATTCTGCAGTTTTTGCGCCCTTTCGAATATGATCCTGTCGCCGCCGGAAAGCTCTTCTACGCCAACGATAGCAACGATACGCCTGAGCTCCTCGTAACGGTTAAGCACCCTTAAGACATCCTGAGCGGTCTTGAAATGTCTTGACCCGATAATTACGGGATCAAGAAAAGAACAAGAAGAAGTAAGCGCGTCAATCGCAGGAAACAAACCCAGTTGAACATAGCGCCGGCTCAGGATAACGATGGAATCAAGGTAACTAAATATACAGACTACCGCCGGGTCGGTAAGGTCATCAGAAGGTACATATACCGCTTCCATGGCGGTAATCGAGGACTGCCCGCTTGAGCGTATCCTTTCCTGGAATTCGGCCATCTCGGAAGGCAAAGTAGGCTGATATCCTGTCTCGGAGGGGATCCTGCCCAAAAGGGTGGAAAGCTCCGTGCCCGCCTGCGCGAACCTGTAAACATTATCCACGAACAAAAGGACATCATCCCCTTCTTCGGCGAAATTCTCGGCAAGGGTCAGGCCGGTATGCACTATCTCAAATCTTGCACCGGGAGACTCGTTCATTTGCCCGAATACCAGCGAAGACCTATCCAGGATCCCCTGCTTCTCCATCTCATAATACAGCTCGTTACCTTCCCTGGTCCTCTCACCCGCGCCGGTAAATACGCAATACCCTTTCTGCATCTTGATGATATTATGCATGAGCTCAAGAATAATAACGCTCTTTCCGCAGGCCGCGCCTCCCAGGATACCGTTCCTTGAACCTTTAATCAACGGGAATAATAAGTCAAACATCTTGATCCCCGTCTGCATGACCTCGAATTTCTTCTCTTTGCCGTCCCCGGTATCAACCGTAGCGATCTGGTGCTTCTTATGGATTGGCCTGATCGATTCCGGCCCGACATCCACAGGTCCTTTCTTATCCACCGGTTCCCCCATTACATTCAATATGCGGGAACAGGTCGCCTGGCCTACCGGGACACTGATGGTCGATCCTTTAGCTACAGCCCTGGCGTTCCTGCGTAAACCGAAATTCGGATTCAGGCAAATACATCTCATTGTATTCGTCTTATCCGTTTCGGACTTGCTTAAGTATTCCACAACCTCAAGCACTATCCTGCGCCCGTCGAAAGTCTCCGTCTCGATAATATCATAGACAGCCGGGAATAACACATCCTGAGGAAATTCCACATCCACGATCGGCCCTTGTACCGAAACAATCTTCCCTTCCTGCATCAAAAACTCCTTCTTTTAGACTATAGCCCCGCTCTTCATCAGGGCCATCCGGCTCACAAAGATCTCCCTTGTGCTCTTGTCGCTTCTTTCATGCATGGTCCTGAAATATTGCAGGCGCAGCTTCTTCTGCTGGTCGCGGATCTCATTGGAACTCCTTTCCAGATGCATTACCCGCGCCGCCCACTCCGAAAGCTTGCTTTCCCAGAATATAAGATTGATCAGCTGCCCGATCCATATCCTGACCAGATACTCCACCGTTGTCTTAAGCGAAGAGTCCAGGATTATCTTCTCTCCGGTGCTCACCTCCCAGAAGTTAGCCTGCTGGCTGCCCAGCGCCCCGGACTCCTGGGGGAACAAAAACCGGCAGGGGAACAGCTGGAACTGCTCTATCTTCTGCACGGAAAAAGATACAAAATGCGGATACACTATAACCGTACTGCTTAACTTCTTGCTGAAGAACTCCTTTATTATATAATCCCTTAACTTCATTACACCGCTGTAAGAGATGTCGTCATCAATGCCTTCAAAGCTTACATATTTGGCGTCCTGCTCGCTTATATACCGCACCCCTTCTTTCCCGATCACGGTCAGCGAGTCGCCGCTTCGATACTGGCTCAAACCGTAGTTCACTACGGACATGTTCAGCTCCCCCAGGAAACCGGAATCGGAGGTTATCATCACGATATTCTTGGCGGAGGGCTGGGCGTTCAAAAACGGATGCCGGAAATTCCCTACATCCACCTGCGAGAAAAGATCCCTCAGGTGCCCCTCGAACTCATCAAAACTCCTTCTCTTGCTCTGGAGATGAAAGTATTCGGTGGCGGCCACACCTTTCAAAACCTCGATTATATTCTCCATTACCTTATTGAACGCAAGGTCTTTACGTAATATGGTCAATGGAATCATCCGGTCTCCTTAAATTTTATTCCGCGGATGCGGCAAAAAATTCCTCAAAGGCCTTATCCAGGCCCCTCTCTATCCCCCCGGTCAAAAGCTTCTGGATAGAAAGCTCTTCGACCAGTTCAGGGTGGTTTTTAAGCAAGAAATTGAATATATTGTGCTTGAAGTTCTCCCTCTGCGACTCCTCCAGGATCTCCGGCAGCTCCTTGTTGAAGGCATAAAAGAGCACGATCATCTCCTCCACGCAAAGAGGCCTGGATTTATCCTGTATGAGCAGGTCCTTCAGGGCCTGTCCGCGCTTAAGTCTCAGCTCTATATCGGCCGATAACTTGGTCCTGATAGTAGTGAGGGCGGCCAATTCCTTATACTGGGCAAATTCCCTTTTCAGGGAACGGCTAACTTTCTTTATCGCATCACACTGCACCTTGCTTCCGATTCGCGATACGGAAAGCCCCAGATCGATCGCCGGCCGGAAACCTTCGTTAAAAAGCGAAGAGCTCAGGTAAATTTGGCCGTCGGTTATAGATACCAGGTTTGACTGGACGAGTCCGGTTATGTCCCCTTCCTGGGTCTCCACTATGGGCAAAAAGGTCATCGAGCCGCTCCCTTTTTCCTCGTTCAACTTGCCCGCTCTTTCCATTAACTGTGAATGGATATAGAATATGTCGCCGGGATAAGCCTCTCTTCCGGGACTCCTCTCCAGAAGCAGGGAGATCTCGCGGTAAATCCAGGCGTGCCTGCCTAAATTGTCGAATGCGCAAAATACATCCCGGCCATGATCCATAAAATACTCTCCCATGGCGCAGGCGGCATAAGGCACCAAATACTGCTCCGCAGGTGAAGCCGAGGCAGAAGCAGTCACCACGATAGTCCAATCCATCGCTCCGCTTACCCTTAACTGCTCCATGATCTTCAGGAAGGCCGACTGGCTGCCGCCTATCCAGCAATAAATACAAATAACATCCTTGTCTTTCTGGTTAATGATCGAATCGATGACTAAAGTAGTTTTTCCGGTAACCCTGTCTCCGAGGATAAGCTCCCTCTGCCCCTTGCCCAAAGGAATACAGGTATCGATTATCTTGATGCCGGTAAGGAATGGCTCTACGACGGGAGTCCTGTCCAAAACACCGGGAGCATTCCTGAATATAGGATAAGCGTCAACCCCCTCGATCTTGCCTTTTCCATCCAGGGGCTGGCCAAAGGTATTTACTACCCGGCCGAGGAAATTGCTGCCTACGGGAACTTCAAAAACCCCTTCTTCGCCATAAACGGTATCCCCGATATGGACCTTATTCTCATCGCCGAGGGCCAGGACCAGGACATCCCTCTTGGTAAAGCCAATGACCATCCCCATCAGGTCCGGGGCCAACTCGATCAACTGCCCGTTAACACATGAGGCAAGCCCGTCGATCTTGATTACCCCGCTCTTGATCTCCCTGACTGTCCCTACGTCTTTTATCTCTAACGGCTTTAGATTTATATCCGGCATTTAACCTTTCTTGGCCTGCTCGATACCCATCCTGGCCTTATCCTTCATTACCGGCAGTATCCTCTTGAATTTATTCCGGATACTGCCGTCAATGACCACGAACCCGCTCAAACGTATAATCAATCCCCCAACTATCTCCGGCTCGATTGCCTCCTCCAATACGATGTTGCGCTCCAGCTTATTGGAAAGGGCCTGTTGCAAACGTTGTTTCTGATGCTCTTCAAGCGGAAAGGCGCAGACTATCTCCGCCCTGTCTCCCTGAGCGCGGATCTTTTCCTTATCCAGCCCGTCGACGTCGTCTATCAGTTCATCTATCACCTGCTCATGCAGCACCTTGCGGATCCTTTCCGTAAAAATATACTTCACGATATCCGCCGCCAGATATACCGCCTTATCCTGCATATCCAAAAGCAGGTCATTATACTTTCTCTGGCTGTCCCTCACTCCTTCGTTGACGATGCGCTTGGCCTCCTCCTTGGATGACTCAAGCAGGCTCCTCCTGGCCTTCTCCCCCTCTTCCTTTGCCTGCTCCTTTATGTTCTCGGCTTCAAGCCTGCCCTGCTGTATTTCTGTCTCCGCCTGCTTTCTGGCGCGCTCGAACTCCTCCTTGAGAACCTTCTCTTTCTCCATGTTCTGCTGGTTAAGCTTCTGCAGGCGTTCCAATGCCCGGCTAATGTGGCTGTAAAGCAGCCAGCGCAAAAACAGTACGATAAGGGTGAACGTAGCGATCTGAATAAGGATTATCTGCCATACCAGCATATTAACTCCTCTTGATTGTTACTGCCCAAACAGGTTATAAACCACCAAAAGCCCGATTATAGCTATGGCCTCGGCAAAAACAAAAGCCAGGACCATGGAAATCAATATCTTGGGGGAGGCTGAAGGGTTCCTACCTATCGCCTTAACCCCGGAAAATCCTACCGCCGCGATAACTGCCGACGGCCCCAAGGTACTGATCAGCATTATCAGGATGATCGTAAAATTCTTCATTTGTCTATTCTCTCGTCATAGGTACACAACCTGTTCTTCCCCGTGGTCTTGGCCCTGTAAAGCGCCTTGTCCGCGCGGACAACCAGGTCACTCTTTATCTGGGCGTTCATCGGAAAACTGGACAGGCCCATACTCATGGTTACAGGCAGCCTGCTTCTTACTATCGCCAGGAGCCTTTCCCCGGCCTTCTGGGCGCTAAGCTGGTCCGTCTGCGACATGATAACGGCAAATTCCTCCCCTCCATACCTGAAAACCATATCATTATCTCTGGTGGAACTGACCAGCAGCTGGGCAAAACTATGCAGCAGCTTATCTCCCTCCACGTGGCCCTTGGTATCGTTGTATTTCTTAAAGTCATCGAGGTCGATAATGAATATTGAAAATGCCTGCGGAGAGCGGTTCAAGTGAGATATATTCCAATCTAACATCTCATGAAAATGCCGGTGATTATAGACACCGGTCAAACCGTCCATAGTGGCGATATCCTGGTAGTATTTCCTCTGCCCTGCCTGGATCAGGAGGAAAGTATTCTCTATCGCCCGCCTTAAAACAAGATTCAACTCCTCGGCGTTCAAAGGCTTCATCAGGTAAGCGTAAAGCCCCTCCTTCATCGCCTCTACTCCTAAATTGACAAAGGCATAAACGGTCAAACCCAGGATATTGATACGCTGGTCTATTTTTTTCAGCCTGCGCACCAGCTCAATACCATTTATATCCCCGATCTGCAGCTCCGTTATAATAGCAACAAAATAACCCTCCTTGGCCAGCCTGATCGCATCCTGCCCGCTGGTCACACGGTGCAGCTTATATTCAGGATTAGCCTTCAGTCCATCACTTATCGTCCTGAATATCCTATCGTCATCCTCAACAACCAGTATATTGAATTCACGGGTCTTTACTTCATTCATCATAACTCCACTCCTTCAACTTTTAATTCTCGGTTAGATACGCAACCCACTCTTTTTCCAGCTCATCCATGCTCTTTATTTTATAGACGCCTTTCAGTGACTGTTCCCAATCCGGCTGATCGCGCAATGAACGGCAGAAATCCACAAATTTCCTTCTGCCGTATTTATTCAAAAGAAAATCTACCAGGCTTGCGGACTCGTTATAAAAGATAAAAGGGATGATCACGCTGGAATCCCTGATCTTAGACAAGTCGCTCAGGCGCGTGTATAAGTTCAGGCTTACCAGACATTTGGCCGTAGCCAGGCGCTCTTTACTCTCGTATTCCTGCATGCAAGCCACCCCTTCATCAAGCCAGAGCGGCAATGCCTTATTATATCCCACAAATTCCCTGAAAATAATATGCGCGATTTCATGCGGAAGGATCGTGTCGAAAAACATCTCCTGCCAGATATAGGTACTGATCTCCTTCGACAGGATTTTGACATGCCCCCGCGACCAGCTGGCGGCTCCGGTACTCTTCAAATAAGATTCCTCGTCGGGATACAGGAATATCTTACAGCGGTTATCCCATATCCAGAAATCAAACCTCACAAACCCCAGATAACTGGTGATGTTCTTATAACACCTCTCCGCCTCCACTACCAGGCGGTTTATATAATCGGCCGGTGCATCCTGGTAATAAATAAGGAAGTGTTTGCTTTTCTCTACATTATTCCAGGATGTATCCGCGGCGCGGGCTGTCAAAGGACAAAACAGAAAAAGGACGGCCAATACCCATTTAACCCACACTTTATTCCTTGCGCGCATAAGCCTCCCGCCGACTTAAAAAACAAAAAAACCCACTAAAATTTTACCATATCAAGGATTTTAAATCAAGAATATACTAAAAAAGAGGGTGTCCTCTTGATTCCGGAACACCCCCTTATGGAACGCCTCTATCCTGACCCTTCTTTTGACGGCACTTGGCTCCTTATTGACCTATTGTTTCATCGGACTTATCGCTCTTCTTTTCTATCTGCGCCATTTTTGCCTGTTTGTGCCAAACGATGAAAAGACCGAATGAAAGCAAACCCAGGAAGACAACTACCAAGAGGATTATCCACCAGCTGGTTTTGACAAATACCTTATTGAACGCAAGGCCGACGGCAGGCTTGGCCTGAAGAAGCATAGCCTCCACCTTAGCCATATCCTCCCTGATCGAGTTCAATATCTGCATATTAGCCCTATAGGCAGCTATGTGGGCGTCAGGCAAAACATCCAAAGCCTTCTTCTGCGCATCCAGGATTTGGGCTATTCTTGTCTGAATAGTTTCTTTTATGGCGGCGGCCCTGGTATAGAAAGAACTTCCCTTCAAATCCCGGAGCATCTCATCCGTTCTCTCTACCGTTGCGTTCAATTCGCTTTCGGGTATTACCCACACATCTTTGAGCTCTATCTGCCGTTTGGCCATATCTCCCGGTCCGAGCTCGAATTCCTTGTAAACATAATAAAGGTTCTCCTGCACGTCATAACTTACGGAGAGATCCCCCGGATCCACTATGTCCTCCGGCTTGCTTTCTTTGGGCAGGTAAGCTTTAAGCATAGCGGTCTGTTTTCTCGTGGTCGAAGGATTGACCACCACCGCGTTCATCAGGATACTGCCGGGCTCAAGCCAGCTCTTGGTTATCGGCTTATCATTAGTCCTGGAGATTATATCGTTGGTAAGCTCGGCGGTCGCCTTAATCTCCAGCGTCTTCTTCTTGAGATAGCTCACATCCTCGCGGCCTTTCTCGGATACATCGATCATCTTGTCAATCTTGACGTTTTGCTGCTTGGCTATCTCCTTCATTTTTTCGGAGGCCACGGAGAGCTGATCAAAGACCGTCTTCTGGATATCGTTGGTCAAAGCGGAGATCTGCGTGCTCATCGAGCTCAAATCGGTCATCGTACCGACGATCCTTTCAATACTTGAGCTGACGATGCCGATACTGGTGGACAGATTTCTCATTTCGTCGGTATCGATATTGGACAACTGCGACATTGAGACAACCGCCGCGCTATTGATATCCTCCAGGTCCGCGTTAACTACCTCTATGGTTATACCGTCGATGGTGCCGTGGGTCGATTCGGAGCAGACTATCGAGAAGGAACCTTCACCCCAGCCGCTCAGGAAATTAACTTCGTATTCGTAAACCCCTGTATCATCCACCTCCGTCATTGCGCCCTTGGTTACCCTCTGCCTGTTATTAGTATCATAAACATCTATCTCGGGAGCCAGCCCGGAATCTGTCTGGTACCTGATCTTCAGTTTATTGCCGGTCTTAATAAATGCTTCACCATTCAATATGCGGCTGGAGGCTTCCCTGCCGACCTTTTCTTTTACCGTAGAAGCGGCGGCATTGATCGCCGCTTTATTCTCTTCGCCGATGACCGTAACCGTGCCTTCAATAGACTGTCTTGCCTCAGCGATATCCGAGGCCACCTTAGTCTGGGTTTCTTCCGCCGTCTCCTCGATCTTCGCCTTGATCTGTTCGGAGCTTTCGGAAATGGCAGAGGTAATCGCAATTACTCCCGCGCTCACCGATTCGGCGATATCTTCGATCTGCGAAGCCGAGCTTATTTCAAATGTCCTGCCTCCATAATGGAATGCACCTTCGTATTGTATCCTGAAGCGGGCAAAATAAGACTTATTCCTCTCTAAGCCAGGATTTACCCACTTTGTCCAGAAGACGCCGCTGGCATCCGATTCCGAAGCATCGTATTCAAAGGTCTTGATCTCGTTGTCTTCGTCGTCATAAATTATTACCAGGCACCCCTGGAGCCCGGCCAGCTCGGTAAGCAGCTTCTCTTCCTCCTGGAGCCAACATTGTATGCTTAAGGTATCCAGTGAAGCGTCATAAGTTACCGAGGAATAAACAGTCCTGGTTTTTGTGACCAGCTTGGTAGCCAATGTTACGGTAAACTCCTTACCGTCAGCGTCCGCGTTCCACGGAGAAGGCTGGACGGTAGCATCCAGGTAAGCGTCTCTGGACCAGGTGGTCTGATAAAGATGCCCGGGATAATAATAGAGGACTATATCATCGGCATCAACCCCGCCGCTCTTGATGGAGGCAGAACAGCTCAAACCTGTCCTGTCTTCCCAAACCGTATTATCGTCGGTTACATCCAGCGTATATATGCTTAAGCCGTCCAGGTCGCCCACCAAGCCGTCGGCATCGATAACATTCCAGGTTACCTTATAATAGCTTATCGTATATTGCCTAACGGCATAAGCCGCTGCATCCGTAGCATCCTCTATCTTAAAATAGGCATTGCTGTTAGGGGAGCGGTCAACGAGCACCGCGTCCGGGATCGTCCACATATAGAACCCGTTATTGGTAGTATTGGTGGCCAATGTCGTCCAGGTAGAGCCGCCGTTCCTGGAATAATACAGGTTTATCTTATTGATAGTTCCGCTGGTAGCCCACTCTACCATCTGCTCCTGGCCCACAAAAAGCTTTGTGCCGGTATCCGGACTGCTGATCGAGAAAGAACCCATGATCTTGAACGGTTCGGAAATTGTGGAAATAAATGAATACCTGGTATTGGTTATCCTGAATTTAACGTCGCTGGAATGCCTGTCGGGCACCACCCATCCTTCGTAAGAGCCGTCATTCTGCGTGGAAGAGACGATCGTGACCCATTCGGGATTATCGCCTACCCCGTACTCCAGGCGTACGGTATTTCCCGTTTCTTCGCTGCAGGCGGAATACATACCGATACCCTGCCAGGTTATAGTATAAGAGCTGCCGGTGATCAATGGCTCCGCCGGGACATCGATATCAAATCCGGGCAAGGAGAGGTTGAACTGTTCTGACAACGCGCTGACCTCCTGGCCAAAGGTATCCGAAGACTCCAAGTCGGTTATCTTTATCCAGCCGTTCTCAGAAACATAATCCGTAAAGCCCTCGGTTATATCCCAGCTATAAGAGGTCATTGGCCCGTTGGTATCTTCAAGTATGACCTTGGAGGTGGATTCGTCTTTAAAGTATTCTATCTTCAGATGCTCGCTGACCTTGCCAACCGTACTCCAGTTGATCATCTTAGAGGTATCATATATCGCCCACAGGTCCCCTGCCGCAGGAGAGCTTACCGTTATCGTAGGCAGTTTGATGGAGAAGTTTGCCAAAGATGTCCCGCTTCCGCTGTTTCCCAATCCCTCTACCTTGACACGGCACATAGAAGAGATGGTATCGGGAACCGTCCAGTTGTAGCTGAATAACTCATCGGCAACGGTTATATAGTTATCGTATATTGTGCTGTCGCCGGAGGCATTCTCGAATATAACATAAGGATAGGTCGATCCGCCGTCAACGGAATAGCTTATCTTAATATCCTTGCCCAACACCCCTGTTTCCGACCAAATGATCTCGTGCTCCGTACCGGCGATCCACTCCTCGCCGCCTGCCGGGTGCACGATCGTTGCCAGGGGAGCGGTTATAGAAAACTTGCTGCTTATGAGGGTCAAAGGAGTATAGCTGCCGCTTACCAGCCGCATTATCCCCATATCCTCAACTTTTATCTTGACATTGTTGCTGTAGTCGACCGGTACGACCCAGGGCAAGGTATAGGTGGTAACCGTACCGCTGGTAACGGAAGATATCTTCTCGTCAAAAGAATCGGCAGTATAATCAAATATCGTATTTGGATAGGTTGCCCCGCCGTCAGTCGAATATTTGACCACCAGTTTCTTGGTCGCCCCCTCTCCCGACACGCTCCATTTTATTTCCTTGTCGAAAGAGGCAACCCAGTTATCATTGGCAGCCGGGGATATAAACTGAAGGGAAGGAACCGCCACTATATTGAAACTGCCGCTTTCGGCTGTAACATCCCCGTCTATCTGATAAAGATGTATCTTCACGTTATTCAAAGCAGTGGAAGGACAAGTGAAATCTTTACTCCCGGTATTAGAGGTAGAATTACTGATCAAGGTTTCATTTATTCCATCAGCCGTATAGGTTATCCTTAAGGAAGAGGCGCTCAACGCCTGGCCTTCAGAGGTCCATTCTATGGCGTACTTTGCTCCAACAACCCATCTGCCCCCTTCTGTCGGAGCGGTTATTTCCAGCTTACCGCTGGCGTTTACGCTGAAGGCTGCAGAAGTATCATAGATTTCATTATTATCAAGATTAATTATGGTGATCGTCGCCTCATCCGTAGGCTCAAGGGTTACCCCAACCAGCCAGGAATAACTGTACAGCCACTTTCCTTCCGAAAGGGTCCTTTCTACCTCGCCGGTGTAAATCTCAAGGTTAGTCCCGCTGGAAGCATCCGCATATTCTATGCTGAAGCGCGTTCCCGATTCACCCCAACCTTCCCAGGTTATATCATTCGTTTCATTCCTTACCCAGGTGATACCTTCGGCAGGACTGATTATTTCTATGTAAGCGGTAGCCACTTCAAAGGCCTCGGTGGTCCCGGTAATTATATTATTATCGATGTTGGTTATCCTTATAATTACTCCGGTATCAGGCAGGTTATCCGCGGCCGGAATGTTCCAGGAATAAGACCATGTGTCTTCATACCAATTTTCGCCTGAGGACTTGGCTACTTCACCCGTACCGCTAACCCCTTCCTCATAAATGGTCGTCCATACTCCCTGGGCCGAATACTGGATCTTGAAATTATTGCTGGTTGCACCCTGCGTTGACCACTGTATCGTGCTGCTGCTGCCTATGGCCCACTTTACGGCCGCGGACGGCGTTATAAAACTCACGAACCCGGCAACAGGCCTTATGCTGAATTGCTCCGAAGTAGAGGTAACATCCGTATACAGGTCATCGATACAAGTAACCCGCAAATAGGCATTCTCCGCTATCATACTTGAATCGACGGACAAGGTAAAATACATATTATTGCTTGCGTCAACGCTTGCCAGACCTTCATGCACGGTCATTGGAGAAGAAAAACCGCTGTCGGAGGCAAACTGCACCGACCAGTGGCTGGTTGACCTGGATATATTACCGCCTGTTACCTGCCACTTGATGATCTTGCTGTCTCCTACGGAATAAATATCCCCGGAAGCCGGAGTCATGAACTGTACCTGCACGGGCAATATGGCGATCCCCGCCGCTTCACCTTCATCTACGGTATTGCTCGCAACATCCTTGACCGTAATATCAAAATTGTCCGTCGTCTGGGAATATGCGGGGTTAACTACATCGGCTATCTGTAAACTGACAGCGGACGCTGCGCTTACAGCCGCGTCCAAAGATATGCTCACGGTACTTCCTGAAACAGTAATTGCGCCCGCCGGACTGCTTAAAGAGACGCCGCTTAAGTTATAATTCGCGTCGAAGATTATCTCGATCTTGCTGGTAACCGGTATGGCGTGTACAGCGGTGAATGCGACCGTATAATCCGTGGTAGAGCCGGCATAATTATCCAGGCAGCTTACGGAACCGGCAGTCAGCGTACCAGAAGATATAGTCAGGCCGGAAATTGTCCCGGTATCGATACTCTGCTCTCCGGTGTACATGGTCGTAACTACAAAATCCGCGGTGGTCTGTTCATAAGAAGGATTAGTAATACCGCCTACCTCGACGCTTATCGCTCCCGAAAGCGCGGTGTTTACCTTGAATAAAAGATACCCGTCAAGGCTGCCTGCGGCAGTAAGCAGGGTCAGGTTGGCTCCGCTTATACTCTTGATATAAGGAGAGGTTATATCGTAATCGCTGTCCAGGGTAATCTTGATATATCCGTCAACCGGGACAGTATGCGGAATACTAAAGCTGAACTTTAATTGTGTATCCGGATTAAGCACGACTGAAGAGCTTGAAGTTACAGACAGGGACGTAAGTGCTCCTATAGTAATCTCCCTGCCCGCCGCCTTGCCCGAATCCAAGGCATATCCGGCAGTATCGTATGTCTTTACGGAAAATTCATCGGTTGTCTGGGCGTAACCGGGGTTCGTGAATGTGCCCATAGTCAGGCTGACCGCTTCATTTGCGGCTACCGCCGTACCCAAAGTTACGCTAACTACATTTTCGCTTACCGAAGCCGTAGCCCCGGCGTTACCCGTTACGCTGCCGTCCAGATCAAAACCGTAATCCGCATCGAAAGTAACCTTGACCTGTCCTCCCGCATCTATGGCGTTGACGGTAGTGAATGAAACCGTATAGCTTGTCTGAGCTCCGGCAACGTAATTATTCCCGGAGGACGAAACGGAAATCCCGCTAAGCTGGCCGGCAATAATCTCCACCCCGCCGATCACTCCGGAATCGATACCGCTATGATTAGTTGACTGGGTATCGATAAGGAAATCGTCGGTCATCTGGCTATAGGGCGGATTGGCGATACCGGCTATGGAAATGCTTATGTTCGAACCGGCTGCTTTCGCGCTGTTTGTCTGCAGCATAAAATATGCCTCTTCGGCATTCTTTTCAAAGGAATACCCCGATACCAAATACAGATAAGAAGCGCTTATATCATAATCATTATCCAGGTCTATCTTGATATACCCTCCGGCAGGAATAGCGTGGGCAAGGGTAAACGCAAAAGTATATATTGACTGGGCGTTTACCTGTGAATCGCTTGCGCTTACGCCTGTAGCGGTTAAAGTTCCCGGCTCGAATGTTACGCCGGCGGCGCTGCCTTCGTCTATCAAACCGTCCTCCGGATTCCTGGTCTTGATAGCAAAGGTGTCCGAGGTCTGCACATATGAAGGATTAACTATATTAGCTACGACCAAAGATACATCGCTGGCGGCAAACACCTGCTCTCCCAGTGTAATCACCAGGTCCTGCCCGCTGACCGCTATGGTCGAACCGTCATTGCCGGAAACATCCGTTGAAAGGATCGATTCAAGGTTATAATCGGAATCCATGGTTATAACTACCTTCCCTCCTACGGCAATAGCATGGTCAGAAGTAAAGTTGAATGTATAAGAAGATGTTTCGGCGATCTTGGAGTTGGAAGCAACCACCGAAAGACCGGTAAGGGAACCGGCAGTAGTGGTAATGCCGCCGATAGTACCTGTGTCGATATCCAACTGGGTAGATAACTGTGTAGCCAGCGTGAAATTATCGGTAGTCTGCACATATGAAGGGTTCCTTATGCCGCTCAACTGTATGGAGCAGGCTCCGCTGCGTTCCTGTGTAGTCCTCATCAAAAGGTATCCGGCCCCTTTAGAAGATATCAGGTAGCCTGCGCTTAAGTTCACGGCGTTATCTACAGCGTAATCCGCATCAAACCCTATCCTTACATAACCATTGGCTGGTATTGTGTGGCCGCAGGTAAAATTAAAGGTATAAGTGGTACTTTCGCTGGTGCCCATTACTTCATAAGAAAGGGCGGATATGGAAAGCCCGGTCAGGGAACCAGGCTGGATAACCTTAGCGGCTATAGTACCTTCATCAAGGGATGTGCCGGTGGAATCCTTGGTAACCAGCGAGAACGGCTCGGTAGTCTGGGCACCGGGGTTCTTGATATTCGGTATGGTAAACGAACAGGCTTCACCGGCTTCCAATTGGGCATTCAAGGTAATGATCAGGACGCTGCCGGAGACGGCTATGCTGGCATCAAACCCCGAAACACTGCTCACTCCCGTAAGTACGTAATCGGAGTCGAATGTCAACTCTACCCTTCC
>JAQUKF010000015.1 GCA_028719265.1 Candidatus Omnitrophota bacterium | reverse complement strand
CCTA
Source organism: Candidatus Omnitrophota bacterium (assembly GCA_028719265.1). Lineage (GTDB taxonomy): Bacteria > Omnitrophota > Gorgyraeia > Gygaellales > Profunditerraquicolaceae > UBA6249. The sequence goes on along the minus strand of JAQUKF010000015.1, from coordinate 16,387 downwards.
TCGCTCCTGCCGCAACCAAGTTGGTCATAAAAATAGACCGGCCTTTGGTCAGAAAGGTCTTTTACCACTTCCGGCATGCTTAAAAATCCCGGGCCACCGTGCAATACAAGTAACGGTACACCCTTTTTATCTTCGCCGTATCCGCTATACCAAATTTTACCGTTTTTTGTTTCAATCAAGCCTTCAAGCATTATCTTATTTGGAATTCAAGAATATCATACTTATTTTTTGTAATTATCCGATCTTCACTGCCACCGAATGATCTATCCGGTCATCAATAAGCCTCACCGCCATCTCCTCCTGCGCGGCACCATCCACTTCGATAGAAGTTACACGATCGCCTGATCCGGAACATGCGAAATTAATATGATAGAATGTCTCCCGGTACCGGTAATGCAGTTTCCAGGAGGACCAGTCCGCGGGAAGGCACGGCTGAAAATAAATCTTATCTACTTCCAGCCGGATACCCAGCAGATACTTCACGATAAGTTGATACATCCAGGCTGCGGATCCAGTGTACCAAGTCCATCCCCCCCGCCCGGCAAGACCAAAAGAAGCATAAACATCTGCGGCCATTACGAACGGCTCCACCTTATAAACGGCGCACTTATCCACGGTATCGGAATGGTGCACAGGGTTAATTATATCAAACAACTCCCAGGCCCGTTTTTTATCCCCTAAAACCGCAAACGCGATCGCCGCCCAGACCGCAGCATGCGTATACTGCCCCCCGTTCTCCCTCACCCCTGGGAGATAACCTTTGATGTATCCCGGATTAGGAGAAGCCTTGTCAAAAGGAGGATCAAACAATCTCACCAGCGCCTGCTTCCTGTCAACAAGCTGCCGATCCACCTGATCCATGGCCATACTGGCCCTTTCCTCCCGGGCCGCGCCCGAAATGACTGCCCAGGATTGCGGGATCGAATCAATCCGGCATTCGCTGTTTGAAGAAGAACCCAGGGATTCTCCATTGTCAAAATAAGCCCGGCGATACCACTGGCCGTCCCAGGCATGCTCTTCAATATTCCGAACGAGCTTCTCCGCCTCCGCTAGGCAAAATTCCGCAAAAGCCTTATCCGCGCGCCGGCCTGCCAGGGCCGCCATCGACTTCAAGATGTCAAAAAGAAAAAAAGCAAGCCAGACACTTTCACCTTTACCTTCACGCCCAACAAGATTCATCCCGTCATTCCAATCTCCGCTTCCCATAAGAGGAAGGCCATGAACGCCAAATTTCAAACCCCTTTTTACGCTTAAAACACAATGATCATAAAGCGTCCCGGTACTAGGGGAGATTCTAGAGATGTCATAATAAGATTCTTCTCCCTGTTTAAGCAGTGGCCCTTCCAGAAACCCCACTGTTTCATCAAGAATCCCCGTATCCCCGATCTTTTCAACATACAAACAGGTCACCAACGGTAGCCATAAATAATCGTCAGAACACCGGCTGCGGACCCCGCGGCCAGAAGGCGGATGCCACCAGTGCTGCACATCCCCCTCCACAAACTGGTGCGCGGCAAAAGTCAGCAATTGTTCCCGGACCATTTCGGGCCTGGAATGGATCAGCGCCATCACATCCTGAAGCTGGTCACGAAAACCAAAAGCCCCGCCTGATTGATAAAAACCGCTTCGCCCCATAAGGCGGCAGCTGATAATCTGATATTGCAGCCAGCCGTTAACTAGAAAATTAATTGACTGGTCAGACGTTTCCACATACACAACACCCAAAATACGTTTCCAGCATTCCCACACCTTTTCAAGTTCCTGGTGCGCTGCTTCTATACCGCTAAAACGCCGTACAAGTTCCCGCGCCTCATCCACTGTTTTTCCGGAACCAAAAGTAAAAATGATCTCCTTCTGCTGGCCATCCTCAAGCTCAAATTTGACCTGCGCAGCAAGGCAGGGATCAATCCCAGCACCCACTTTTCCGGAAAGCCTGTCCCTGCGCATTACGGAAGGCGATGTCATCGTCCCATTCCTGCCGATAAACTCAATCCGGTCCCCGGTCACGAAACGCACCGGCTCGCTGACATCCAGGAAAACCGCCCGGTTCGGAAATTCTTTGTTATAAGGATTACGAGCAAGAAGCGCGCCGCTCTTAGGATCAATCTCAGTCAAAATATGCATATGGTACTTATCCCGGAAGGTGCCCATCACCAGTTCGCAATAATCCGTCGCGGAAATATGCCTCCGGCGCCCGGAGATATTTCTGATCTTTAAGACCGAAAATTTAACCTGATCCTCCAGGGAAACAAATACCGTCAATTCGGAAACGATCCCGTTTTCGGTGTGTTCAAAAACGCTATAGCCGAATCCATGGCGCGAGGTATAACTGGTTTTGCCCATAGCCGGAAGAGGAGTCGGAGACCAAAATCTCCCGCTCTCGTCATCGCGGATATAAAACGCTTCTCCCGAGGCATCCGAAACAGAATCATTCTTCCAGGGTGTTAAGCGGAACTCATGCGCGTTCTCGCTCCAGGTATAGGCACTCCCGCTTTCAGAGATCACCGTGCCAAAATTCCGATTCGCCAAGACATTGACCCACGGAGCAGGAGTAGCCTTTAAGCTTGAGGTAGTAATTACGTATTCCCGGCCATCCCCGGTAAAACCGCCAACGCCATTAAAATAAACAAGATCAGAACGCTCCACAGGTCCTTTGATTTCTTCCTCCCAATCATCTTTCCTGATCGGAACAAATGGCAGAAAATTAACCTTGGGCTGCCTCATATCCTCTAACTGCTCCTCCAGCGTGCCACCACGGTCCGAAATAATGATCCGGGCAACCGTTTGCATAAGGATCCGGTCTTCATCCGACATCTGATCAGCACGCCTTAAAAAAATACCGCCATTATGACCCGCCCTGTCCTTAGTGCTGGCAACAATCAACCCGTTGATTTTCTCCCCCAGGCTATCACGATAAATAGAACTATCTTCATTCCATATAAGAAGATCAACCGCCAAACCTTTCATTTGCCAATAGGAATGCGCCTGCATCATCTGTACGACCAAATCAATATTATCCTGATTTTCGATACGCACCAGGACAATCGGCAGGTCCCCGGAGATACTATATCCCCAAAGATCGGGCTGGCCACGGTTATTCCGCCGCAAAATACTTGCGCTCGCCCGCCAGGCGGGATTAGCGTACAAAATGGCACTTGCCAGGCGGCCATAGAGCTGTGCAGCCGCCTCTGTCGCATTGATCTGCTGCAAAGCAACCTGTCCCTGGGTCCAGGCCAGATTAAAAACACGGTCGGCAAGGTTCCTGTCCCGGTATTTTTCCATCAGCGCCTGTGCCGCCTCCCGGCTCTCGCATATTCCGGTCACATAATCAATAACCGCTGATTCGTCCGGAGCCAATTCAATACGGCTACGTATCGAAACAATCGGATCAAGCACAGAACCCTCGCTGTCCAAAAGCTGACCAGGCCCTTTCATCGCCACGGGATCAGCCACGGTGCGGCCTCGCCCAATAAACTTGCTACGGTCTGTCTCATATGAAGCACCCAAGACTGCATTTCCATGGACCGCCATCAAGTGCAACATCCATGGAAACGTTTCTTCATCGGAGCGCGGCCTGCGCCGGCAAAGGATCGCCTGGTGAGTCCTGATAATTTCGGTCTGTACAAATAAATTGCTAAACGCCCGGTGGTCCTGATCGCTTGCAGGATCATTTAGAACGACTTCCGCATAACTTGTCACCTCAATGACACGCTTGTTGCGGGACCTGTTGGTGATCGTCACCCTGCGCAGCTCGATATCATCTTCCGGAGAAACTGCAATCTCAGTATGCGTCTCAATCTGATAGTCCCTGCGCTTGAACTCCGCCCAAGCTTGGGAAAACAAGGCTTCATAGTTCTTGGGAATTTTTTGCGTAGGCTGATATGCCGATGACCAGAATTGCCCGGACTCCACATCCCTAAGATAAATAAATGTTCCGTCATTATCCAAGGCTGAATCTTCTCTCCAGCGCGTAACGGCTATATTTTGCCATCGGCTATAGCCTCCTCCAGAGTTAGTGACCATTACATGGTAACGGCCGTTAGATAGAGGGTGGACTTCAGGTACCGGAGTTTGAGAAGTCGTAAACACTCTCAAAAGGGTTTCCTTGTCTCCGAATTTTCTGAGCATTCCGGTCACTTCAAAATCATAAAGAAACGGCTCGGTGGTCGGAACACGCTCTTGAAGCAGGAGTTCAGTTGATTTAAACATCGGCTCCGCAAGAAAACGCCTTTGCATAGGGCGGCCCAAAAGCACATAAGACAAAGACAACAAACTCATCCCCTGATGATGCGCCATGTAGGATTTCACGACCACTCGTGTTTCATCCGGAGCAAGGCGCGCTGGCGTATAATCAATAGCTTCATAAAGGCCATAAACTCCTCTTGCCCCTTCTTCGGATAAACGTTCGAGATTTTCGCAAGCCTTCTCCGGCTCCACCATCAAGGCCAGCATAGAAGCATACGGAGCTACAACCAAATCCTCCCCAAGGCCACGCTTAAAACCCATATCCGGAACTCCAAAGGAATGATATTGATAAATCATATTCGAGTCGATCTTATTGTAACCGGATTCTGATATCCCCCAGGGAATATTGTTCTTGGCCGCATACCGGATCTGGCCGCTGACCGCAGCTTTATAGGTCCGGTCCAACAGGCTCCCGGCATAGGTCGGCATTACCAAAAGGGGCATAAGATACTCAAACATCGACCCGCCCCAGGAAACCAGCACAGGGTCTCCTTCGCATTTGGCGATCATCCGGCCGAGCTTGAACCAATGGTCCTGAGGCATTTTCCCCTGGGCGATAGCGACAAAGCTGCAAAACCGGGCCTCAGAGGCCAGAAGGTCATAACAGCCCCGATCCACCTTATGCTCGCTGACATTATATCCGATAGATAAAAGGTGCGTGCCCTTGTCATACAGGAATTCATATTCTATTTCGGAAATTTCGTTACACCGCAACACAATATAATCTATTGCCTTAATCCTTTCGGCGGATCGCGTCCCGGCATCTTTAATAGTGTCGCGAAGTTTCAAAAACCATTCGTATACCCTTTTCGATTCATCATCCGTAACACGCATAGCACCCATTATCTCCTCGATAAGCGGGACCAGCTTCTGCTCAATCCTGGCCACTTCCCCGAGCGCAGGGATCTCGTCCAAGTACCGCAGAGACTCCCGGAGTTGAATAAGCCGCTCCTGTTGCTCATCATCCCCCTCATCCCACATCCCCGGCATTTCCGGGGCAAGCAGTATCCAAGGGGCGATAAAAGACATATCCTCCAGGAAGTCGTAACATTGCCGCTCGAGGGCGCGGGCCCATTTTTTACCGTGCTCATAATGTTTCTGGTCCAGGCCCGAAAGAATCTTTGAGATATCCGTTGAAAGCTGGCGCAGGAACATATAAACCTCTGAAAGGCGCGCGGGAGAAAACCTGCCCTTTTCCTGAAATTGCTCGATCTTTTCGGAAACTGTCCGGAGGGACCCGGCTACGCCGCTCTTTTGGCTTTTTTCAAGCTCCGCCACACTTTGACGCAATATCTCCAGGGTATCCCTAAACCCATCAAATATCTTCGTAGAGATGATCTTATGTGAATTCATTTCCGCCAGCCCCGAACGCAAAACCATTAAATGGCCTGCCAGGTTCCCGCTATCCACCGATGAGATATAAAGAGGCGCCAGGGGCTTAAGCGTCTCCGTATCGTACCAGTTGTAAAAATGCCCCCTGAATCTTTCCATAAGATTAAGAGTGTCGAATGTTTTCTCCGTACGGTGGAACATCATCCCCATGGAAACATAACCAAAATCATAAGCCGTCAAATTCGAAAGCAGCAACAGGCCGATATTTGTCGGAGAAGTCCTATGGGCAAGGATGCTAATAGGCTCCTCCTGAAAATTATCCGGCGGCAGCCAATGGCTTTTTTCGGTCACAAAATTCTCAAAGAACGCCCAATCCCTCCGGGCAAGTTTCCTTAAGAAAATGGTTTGCGCTTTGGAAAGTAGAATCTTGCGGACAAGGGCAGGTTGACTGATACCATAAGCAATCGCGGGAGAAACAAACCATAGGCTTAAAAAAACCAAAACCAATCCGTCTAAACGCGGAAATAACAATAGAAAACAAACCAACAGCACAACAGCGGCAACCGGCGCCAACAACATACTCTTGTAATAACCTGAAATATGGTTCGACAAGGAGGCTTCCATTTCAAGGAAAGTCCTCCATTTTAACAAACGTCTCCGCGAAAAAAACATTCTCCACAAAGTACGCACGATCGCATCCAGGCAATAGAGCGCCTCGTGCAGCAAGAAAACAAGTGAAAAGAAAAACTGGAGCGTGTTCTTTTTAAATGAAGACAACACCGACCCAAAATGGGTTTTAAAGGTCAGATTCTCGGATTTCCTCACCGCCTCCACCAAAGACATCGGGACAAGCGGAAAACCAAGAAGAACAATCACGAAAACCGACCATATCCAGGACGGCTGAAAAAACATCCATCCTGATAAAAACAAGATAACCGTCGCTAAAGGAACAAGGCTGCGTCTTAAATTATCCGCAATCTTCCATTGCGACAGGAAAGAAATCGGATTTCTTACTTTTGCGCCTCCGAGGCCGCGAACCATAGTAAAAAGCCAGGGAGCAATCTGCCAGTCCCCGCGGATCCAACGGTGCCTGCGGCTTGAATCTTTAAGATACCCTGAGGGATATCCCTCGTAGAATTGGACATCCGTCACCAACCCCGAACGGGCATAACAACCCTCCAAAAGATCATGGCTTAATATAGAATTCTCCGGGAAGCGGTCTTTCATGGAACTTTCAAACGCGTCTACATCATATAGCCCTTTGCCAATAAAAGAACCTTCAAAGAAAAGATCCTGGTAAACATCGGAGACCGCTTTGGTATAAGGATCAATCCCCGTATCCCCTCCAAAGATCTTCACGAACAATGAAGGATTTTCTCCGGGATAGCTGGGTTCAACCCGAGGCTGAAGAATCCCGTATCCGGAAACAACCCGTTGTTTTTTCTCGTCATAGACCGCCCGGTTCAAGGGATGCGCGATGACCCCCACGAGCTCCCGGGCCGCGTTGCGGGACATCCGGGTGTCTGCATCCAGCGTAATAACATATTTCACTTCCTGAAGCCTCTGGGGATCGCCGAGAACCACACTGAACCGTCCTTCGCCTTTTCCGCGAAGGAATGCGTTCAGATCCCCGAGCTTACCCCGCTTGCGTTCATACCCCATCCATACCTTTTCTCTTTCATCCCACCGGCGAGACCTGTGAAGAAGACAGAAAACATGATTTTTCTGCAACCGGTATTTGTAATTCAACTTTTCGATTCCGTCTATGACCTGCGCCAGAAGCGCCTCATCTTCAGGCATCGTCTCCTGCGGTGCATCGCAAAAATCCGTCAAGAGCGCAAAATCCGTATTCGGGTCAATATTCGCTAGATACCGAACCTCCAATTCTTCGAGAAGAGAATCGACTGTCCGGATATCACTAAGCATACAAGGAACTACAGCCAGGGTATGGGCATACGCGGGGATCCCTTCCGAAAAATCCATCCGGGGAAGGTCTTGGGGGCTCACGAGTATCATAGAAAACCAGTTCACCAGCGAAACCACCGTCTGGCTTGTCGTAAGCAGAAGCGATACCCCGAATAAGACAAACCACGGCCAACTTAATATCCCCGCAGGCTGTATCCAATTAAGGATGCCTACGCTCAAGGCAAGGGTCAACAAAGTAACGGAGCCAAAAAACAGGACAGACGGCCAAAAAGTTTTTTTCGCCTGAAGATACTGGCGTAAAGATAAATGCAAGCCCAATTCGCGACAAAAAAGCTCCAGGCCCCGGTCAAGAAGGTAAAAACCTACATGCGCCGTGACATGGTCAGACCCTTTTTCCGTTTTTGCCTTTTTCGCCATCCGGATCGCATGCGCCGCAACCTCCTCTTCCTTGATCTTACTTCTCAAAGAAAGCTTTTCAATTACATGCCGGTAACGATCACGGGTCGAAAAAGACATCAGGGTATAATCCCCCGAGGGATCCTGGCCCAGAACCTTTTCGACAACGCTTAGCGCCTCGACAAAATCATGCCAATCAGTAACCCCCAGAAGACGCAGGCTCCCGATCGTATTGGCTATTGAGACCTGGTCCGCCGCCTGTTTCTGGCTGGTCGCCCGGATAATCCTGTCAAGAGTCTCTCCCTGCTCCGAAAGCTTCTTTTCCAACCAGGTAAAAGGAAGATTAAGTACCTGGCTTTGGCCATGCAGGCGCCGCGTGAATTCAGCGACAAAAGCATCGGAAAGCAGCAGGTTAGCCTTGGACATCGCCGCAATTTCAAAAATTACCCCGTCGGTATCTTTAGCCGAAACGTCCAGGATGCGCGTCGCCCAATAATTCGCTTTATCCCTTTCCGTTTGAGCCACGATCAGACGGGAAGAAACACGCCTTAAATTCTCAATAAGCGCCAGCCTTAACATAATAGGAATAGCCCACAGTTCGCCAAGTTTCAGGTAACTGACGCTTTGATAAGCCGTGACAAATTCCGTAAGCCCCTGAATATCCAGCCGCCCGTCACCGTGAGAAACAAGCTCCATCGCCAGCTCATAAACTCGCGGATAGCCGGCAAGCTCACCCTGAGAAAGGTAAGGTAATTCACGAATGTAATTTTCCGGAAGGTATTTCTGGGCAAGCCTTATTTGTTCTTCAATAAGGTAGTAGTTATCAAGAAGCCATTCTCCGGCCGGCGAGATCTTTCGTTTGGATTTGCCGGTCTCATTAAGGAGATCATGGATCTCGGCAAGGACCTTTTCATTCTTCTTCAGCCGCAACAATAGCCTGTTGCGCCCCTTTTTGTAACTGACCAGGTGCCCCTGGGCAAGGTTTTTCGCATGTGTCTTGAACTGCTCAATGCTGAAAAGTTCAGCACGCAGAGGCTGTTCCTCAACATTATTATTCCAAGCCAGAGAGGCGCCAAGGCGCATTTTAAGAGGCAAAATATAATCCTGGAAAGATTTTAAAGGCAATACCGTCTCCTGTTCCTTTTCTGTAAGTAAAACCTATAGAAAATAAAATTTCTAGAATAATGTTTCCTTTGAATTATTATACACCATAAATGATGTTTCGGTTATATAAAATCTTAGGGCTGGCTTTACCCCAGGAATTGTGACCACCCCCATTGGATTTCCGGGATGTTGCCACCTGCAACGAAAAAACCTATGATCCACATTCAGATCATAGGCCTAAACTATTCCCCCTCCCTATCATTTCTGTTCTTTAGAAGGAGGCTACCCCTTAACAGCTGTAATCCTCAACCCTCCAAGATTACCTTTATGAAAAAGCTGTAATATTTTTTTATAGAAGTCTTCCATCTCTTCCGCAATCTCAACACCATGTATCTTTACATAACAATTGCGGTTTTTGATAAATTTATCCAGGCGCTCTTTCACAAAATTACTCCAACACGCCGTCTTATCGACTAGCTCAATCTTCGTAAAACCATTCTCAATGAGCTGACCTTTGTATTCCTCCGCCGTAGGCAGATATGAGCATTGAACGTCCTCGGACAATATCTTTAATTCTTGCCGGCCAAACTCACCACGCTTGCAATAATCCTCGATAAAAATTTTACCACCCGGTTTCAGGATACTATAACACTTCTTTAAAAGGGCCACCCGGTCCTGGATATGTAAAAACGAAAGCCAACTTACCACGGCATCAAAATTAGCGCCTTGTTCCGAAAAGTCAAGAATATCACCGCATAAATGATCCACGGACTCAGATAGATTACAACGTTCTGTCAAAGAACATGCTATCTGGTTCAGGTCTGATTGGAGCTCAAGAGCGGTTACATGACAACCCGTTTTCTCCGCCAGGTATCTCGCAGGACCTCCTAAACCAGAACCTATCTCTATCAGTTTATTTTTAGAACAAACATTCAAGCAACCTATAGCATCATCAACTGCTTCGGTGCCTAAATAATGATACTGGTCAAAAGAAGATATGTCTGCTGCCTTCAACGGAATATCTTTTTTATATCCGATTGATTCAAGCTCACTGTAAATCCGCTCAGGATGACGGTAAAGTTTCATTCTTTTAATATTTTTCACATTATTCATTTTAGCTATCCATTCTTTATGTACAATACCAGTTATATCAAGAATATTCTGGCTGGATACTTCCCCATGAAGATTCTTCAACGCCTTGATTTTCCAAGCTTAAGATCCAATAACGAAAGAACATTTTCTTCAAACAAATCGCGACTATCGCTCATCTGCTCATCTGCCTCATTAAACCCGCCTCCTCCAAGCACCGCGTAAGCCTTCACTTCATTTACAAACTTGGATAGCTTTAAAGAAATGAGCCCCTGCTGCGCGCTATAAAGCGATCGCTGCGCATCAAGGACGCTCAAATAGCTGTCGATTCCATTCACGTAGCGCTTGCTTGAAAGAAGATAAACCTTCTGCGCAGAATCAACTATAGACTGCTGCAAGGAAATCTGTTGATCCACCGTTCCCCGTACAGCAAGAACATCAGAAACTTCCCTGAAAGCAGTCTGGATAACTTTCTCATATTGGGCCAAGGCAATCTTGCGATCCGCTTTACTAACCCTGTATGCCGCCCAAGTGCGGGCATCAAAAATCGGCATCACTACCTGTGGGGCGTAAGTCCATGTCCCCTTACCGGCCTTAAACAATCCGGAGAATTCATTGCTCGCGGAACCAAAAGTAGTAGTCAGCGAAATACTGGGGAAAAATGCGGCACGGGCCGCCCCTATATTGGCATAAGCTCCCTTTAACTGGTGTTCAGCCAATATAATATCCGGCCGTTTCAAAAGAACCTCAGAAGACAGACCAGGAGAAATATCCATAAATGGGCTGATACTTGCCAGATTAAGAGGCAAGAGGTCTTCCGGAACCGGAGAACCGGCCAAAAGGTTTAAAGCATTTTCATCCTGCGCGGCCTGCTGTGTATAAAGCACAACATCCCCCCGGGCAGTATCCACCTGGGTTTGCGCCCGCTCCAGGTCTATTTCATTGACCAGATTAATTTTATATTTCCGTGAAACTATACTATAAGCATCTTCCTGCGCCTTAAGGGTAGACCGACCCAGTTCAAGATTTTCCCTGTCCGCGGCAATCATCAAATACGTCCTGACAACTTCCAAAACCAATGTAATCTGAGCGCTGCGGCGGGCCTCTTGCGTACCTAAGTATTCTTCCAGCGCCTGTTTTTTTAAACTGCGAATACGCCCAAAAAAATCAATCTCCCAGGAAGTGATACCCAGGTTGACGCTATATTGGTCAACTCTTCTGGGGGCTCCGGAACTTATAAAATCAGAAGAATACTGTTCTTTATCTAATCCCGCTCCCGCGTTGACAACCGGAAACAATTTTGCCCGCTGGACGCCGTATAGCGCACGCGCCTTTTCAACATTCAAAGCAGCCAACCGAAGATCCCGGTTATTATTAAGGGCCATCGCGATAATCCGCTGAAGTTTTTGGTCGGTAAAGAATTCCCGCCATTTTAATTGCGTAGCATCCAAAACTTTAGGCGCCGGAGGCATCTGCTGATAAGCAGGCCCACTTGGCCAGCGTTCAGGAACCGGACTCTCCGGCCGGCTGTATTTCGGAATCATGGTACAGCCGCTCAGACAAACGGTAATTATTAAAATTAAAAAGAGTATTCGTTTCATATTAATCTTTATCCGGCAATTCCTTAAAATCCGTATTACCAGGAGCAACCTGATGCTTTTGCTTACGCTTAAAAAAGCGGGTCACGAGGATAAAAAATAGCGGGATAAAAATAAGGTCGATGAATGTGGCTGAAAGCATGCCGCCGACAACCGCCGTTCCAATCGCGTTCTGCGCTCCGGCGCCGGCGCCGGAACTAATCGCCAGCGGCAAAACACCGAAAAAGAAAGCCATCGAAGTCATAATTACCGGACGGAAACGGGTTCTTACCGCCCCCAAAATTGCCTCAACCAGTTTTTCTCCATGTTCCAGTCGCTGCTGGGCGAACTGAATAATCAAAATAGCGTTTTTAGTGGATAGACCCAAGGTGGTAAGAAACCCGATCTGGAAATAAACGTCGTTAGGCATTCCACGCATCCAGGTTGCCAGCGTGGCCCCGAAAACGCCTAACGGCAGCATCAACAGGTTAACAATGGGGATACTCCAACTTTCATACAAAGCCGCTACACATAAAAAGATGATCAGGATAGAAAAAGCGTAAAGCGGTCCCGCCTGAAATCCGCTTTGCCGTTCCTGATAAGAAAGCCCGGTCCAGTCATAACCAAAATCACGGGGCAGCTTAGAGGCGAGCTCTTCCATCGCCTGCATAGCCTCTCCGGAACTTCTTCCCTTTGCCGGCTCTCCCCAGATATTAATGGAAGGAAAAGCATTAAAACGCTCCAATTTAGGAGATCCAAAGCCCCAGTGGCCGGATGCAAAAGACGCATAAGGCACCATTTTTCCTTTGCTATTACGCACGTAAAGGTTTTTTAAATCCCCGGGCAGCATGCGATAAGGGGCATCAGCCTGGATGTCTACGTGCTTAATCCGCCCATCTTTAATAAAGTCATTAACGTAACTGGAACCAAAGGCGGTAGAGATCGTATCCTGAATAGAAGAAATAGAAACCCCCAGGCTTCCGGCTTTCTCCCAATCCAAATCGATCTTGTATTGAGCTACATCCTCCAGTCCGTTGGCTCTCACGCGGGTCAGGCGCGGATCCTTTTTGGCCATTTCAATAAGCTGATCGCGAGCCTCCATTAACTTTTCATGCCCGACTCCGCTGCGATCCTGAAGCTCGAAATCAAACCCCTTGGCATTACCCAATTCAATGATCGCCGGAGGAGGAAAAACGTAAACCAGTGCCTCTTTATACTTTTCGAAATCTTTCATTGCCCGATCCGCCACCGCATCAGCCTTTAAACTCTTCTTTTTACGCAAATTCCAATCCTTAAGTTTAACAAACGCCATACCTATATTTTGTCCGCGGCCGGATTGATTTTGTCCGGAAATAGTCAAAACAGAATCAACTGCTTTTTTTTCGTTGGCCATAAAATAATTCCGGACCTTTTCCATCACCGTTTCGGTCTGCTCCAGCGTGGATCCTGAAGGCAGCGAACCCATAACTGCTAAAAGCCCCTGGTCCTCGTCCGGAAGATAACCCGTGGGCATACGCATGAAAATAATTAACATCCCCACTACTATCAAAAGGTAGAAAAAAACATAACGTGCGTTTCGATTAAAAGAATGCCCAACCATCCCCATATACCGGTCGCGGATCCGGAAGAAAATCCGGTCGAACCAGCTAAAGAACGAACGCAGAAACCAAGCCCCGCTTTCGGCAGACTGATGCCCCTTGGGTACAGGCTTTAAGAATGTCGCGCAGAGTACCGGCGTTAAAATCAAGGCCACCACTACCGAAAGAAGCATTGCCGCAATTACAGTCACGGAAAACTGACGGTAAATGACACCCGTAGCTCCTGTGAAAAACGCCATCGGCCCAAAAACCGCCGAGAGCACCAGGCCGATGCCGACCAACGCCGGGGTAATCTGCCCCATAGATTTGGCGGAGGCCTCCCGCGGCGAAAGCCCCTCCTCGCTCATTAACCGCTCTACATTTTCCACAACCACAATCGCGTCATCCACCAGCAAACCGATCGCCAAAACCATAGCAAACATGGTTAACATATTGATCGAATACCCAAACAACCCCAGCACCGCGAATGTTCCCAAGAGAACCACCGGCACTGCGATCGTCGGAATCAAAGTAGCCCGCATGTTACCCATAAACAAATACATTACCAGGAAAACCAGCATGATCGCCTCAATCAATGTCCTGATTACCTCATCAATAGCCACGCGGGTAAAAGGGGTAGTATCGTAAGGATAGGTAATCTTTACCCCTTTGGGAAAATATCGGCTCAATTCTTTCATTTTCGCCCTGATCGCGTCAGCTGTTTTCAAGGCGTTAGCTCCCGGCTCCTGACGGATAGCAATAGCAGCAGACGGCTGGCCTTTGTTATAAAAAACTTTAGTATCGTCGATGTCGCTGCCCAGCTCGGCACGACCCACATCTTTGATCCTGATGATCGAACCATCCGGATTGATACGAATGGGGATATTAGCGAACTCTTCAGGTGTCTTAAGCAGGCTTTGCACAATAATCGAAGCATTCAGGCGCTGACCTTCCACAGCCGGGGCGCCGCCAAACTGTCCGCCGGAAACCTCAACATTGTAATTTTGCAGTGCCTGAGTAAGATCCTCAACGGTCAATCCGTAATTAGTCAGCTTTTGAGGGTCGAACCAGATACGCATGGCATATTCACCGCCAAAACCCTCCGCTTCACCTACTCCCGGCACACGCGCCAAAACCGGCTGCACAACACTCAGCATATAGTCACGCAAATCAACAGCGTTCATGCTGCCGTCTTCAGAAACTATCCCCACGATCAACAAATAATTCTTGGTTGACTTACGGACTGAAACCCCTCTGCGTTGCACTGAATCAGGAAGCCGCGCCATCGCCAACTGAAGCTTATTCTGCACCTTAGTCCAGGCAACGTCCGGATCCGTCCCCGGAGCAAAGGTCAACTCAATAGTAGATATACCGGAAGAATCACTGCTGCTGGACATATACAACATTTTATCCAAACCGGTCATTTGCTGCTCGATAATCTGCGTAACGCTATTCTCCACGGTTTCGGCCGAGGCGCCGTTATAAAGACACCCCACCCGGATGGATGGCGGGGCTAAAGGCGGATACTGAGCGATAGGAAGAGTAAAAATCGCCAAGCCCCCCAGGACCATGATCATAATCGCAATTACCCAGGCGAAAACAGGACGATCAAGAAAAAATTTCGAAAACATAAATTCTCCGTTTAATTCATATTCACAGCCGGCTTCAGTATCTTATTAATCCGCCTGGTTGTCTTTATTGCTGGCATCAAAAGGAACAGCTATCACTGATTCGCCAGCTTTGACTTTTTGAATACCCTCAACAATTATCCGATCGCCGGGATCCAGGCCGGAAGAAACAAGCCACTTATCACCAATTGCCCGATCGAGCGTGAGCGTCCGCTGCTGAACTCTATTTTCGGCATCCACGATCAAGGTGAGGGCCTGGCCTTTCGGGTTACGAAAAACTCCCTGCTGAGGAATAAGGATTGCATGTTCATTTACGCCTTCGGTAATTACCGCCCGGACGAACATCCCAGGTAAAAGGACCCCTTCCGGATTAGGGAAAATCACCCTCAAGATTACTGAACTGGTAGTCGGATCTACCGTAATATCCTGAAACTGAAGCTTCCCATCCAGAGAATACGGCGTGCCATCCCCCAAGATAAGTTTTACCCTGCTCAAATCAACCTGATCATGATTAAGACGTCCTTTTTCCAAACTTTTCCGCAAGCGTAGCAACTCTGTAGTAGACTGCGGGATATCTACATAAATAGGATCCAGTTGCTGAACGGTTGCTAAGGCCATAGATTGATAGGCAGTAACAATATCTCCGTCGGTGACCGCAGAAGTACCGATGCGACCGGAGATCGGCGAAACAACCTTGGTGTAATTAAGATTAATCCGGGCAGTTTCGAGTTCCGCTTCGGCCTGTTTCAAGGTGGCATCCGCGTCATCAAATTCCTGCTGGCTGACCGCTTTATCGATCAGTGCTTCCTTATATCGGTCTACTCTCAACCGCAAAGCCGGAAGATTAGCCTGAGCCTTATCAAAGGCCGCCTGGAATGGGGCCGGATCAATCTGATAGAGCACCTGTCCGGCCTTAACTTCAGAGCCTTCCGTAAACAAGCGTTTCTGTATAAGGCCGCTAATCTGAGGACGGATTTCATCAATAAGGAAAGCTGCAGTACGGCCTGGCAATTCAGTGGTAATCACTAACTTTTCAGAACGCACGTTAACCACAGCCACTTTGGGATCCTGCGGCGCCAGAGACTCTTTTTGCGTACAGCCAGCCAACATCAACGGCAGGAATAAAATACCTAAACGCAGGACAACGGGAAAAGAACTATACAAATAAGCCTTTATTTTTTTATTCCTCCTGCCGGTAATTATTAATCGGGGATTAAAAGAATTAATTTCGTTTTGCATTTTCTCTCCAAATAATGCTATATTGCTATTCATTGCTTAGAAACTGCTTTTTTCAAATTGGCTACATGTTCTTCAAAAAACTTTAAGAATTTAATAAATTCATTTTCAGGAACAATACTAATCATCCTGTCATGATGAGGCGGGCCAGAAATAACAATCAGGCTATCTCCCGGCTTAATATTCATTGCCTTCCTTGCTTCTACTGGGATAACAATCTGCCCCTGAGTCCCCACGGGGACCTTACCGTAAAACTTTTTAAAACGCCCCATTCCCT
>JAQUKF010000014.1 GCA_028719265.1 Candidatus Omnitrophota bacterium | reverse complement strand
TATTACCAGGGCAGGCAAATACCCGCAGGTTTCAAGGGCTTGACCATATCTTGTGTTTACAGGGCCTCCGAGCGCACGCTGACCGAAGAAGAAGTAGCTCCTTTGCATGCTTCCGTGCGTGCTTGGTTGGAAGAACGATTTGGCATAAGATTGCGCCAGGCGGCATAACAAAAATGCATCCGGCATTGATTTTAACCATCGATATGTGCTATACTTCTTTTAGAAAAAGAAGGCTCTTTTAGATATCCCTGCGGTGCGCGTTGGAAATTTGATAATTATTGAACCAACACTATTTTCCGGGGAGCCAATGCTTCTTTAAGCACGCGTGTTTAAAGAGAGGTTCCCACTTGAAAACAAACCGGTTCAAAATATCTATCCAACGGCACTCCTGCGGGGATTTTTTTTAATTTCGTAACTTACTAGCAGCAGCGCAAGAAAGCCCCTCGTGGGAGCAATCCCGCAAATATGCAGGGGTATATATCAGGCGTTTCCGGGAGGAGGCCGCCGCGTAGTTTCTAAGCGGCAGTATGCATATGGATTTATTTATCCGGGAAAAACCAGTCACGCAAGAAAAGGATTTACCTTTGGCGGTACGCATGCGTCCGGCCGCCCTGGATGAGCTGTTCGGTCAAAAGCACATATTAGGTAAAGGAAAGCTGTTGCGCCGCGCCATCGAGGCTGACCGATTAAGCTCGCTTATCCTTTTTGGGCCTCCGGGATGCGGGAAGACTTCTCTTGCCTGGTGTATAGCAAATATTACGCAGGCGAATTATGTAGCGATAAACGCCACTACTTCCGGGGTAGAGGAACTGAGAAAGGTTATCTCCGCCTCCAAATTGAGGTCGAAAGAAGGAGGAGGCAAAACCATTCTTTTTATCGACGAGATCCACCGTTTCAATAAGGCGCAGCAGGATGTCCTCCTGCCCGATGTCGAAGAAGGCGTGCTGGTCTTGATCGGGGCGACAGTGCATAATCCGTATTTTTCCCTTACCTCCGCCCTTCTCTCCCGTTCGATTGTTTGCGAGTTGAAAGCGCTTCAAATCAGCGACCTGTTGAGCATAATAAGCAATGCCTTAAAGGGTAAAGACAGGGGGCTGGGTAATTTTAAGGTCAAGACCGATAAAAGGGCGCTTAACTTTCTGGCAAAAAGTTGTGAGGGAGACGCCAGGAGGGCTCTGGCGGCTTTAGAGCTGGGGGTATTGACTACTCCTGCAGGCAAAGACGGCCAGGTTGTTTTTGATTTGGAGACCGCCCAGGAATCAATACAGAAGAAAGCAGTTATTTATGATCGTGATGAAGATGGGCATTATGATACTGCATCGGCCTTCATTAAATCTATGCGCGGATCCGATCCCGATGCGGCAATATACTGGATGGCCAAAATGCTTTATGCCGGAGAGGATCCGCGTTTTATCGCCCGCCGGGTTTGTATCCTGGCCGCCGAAGACGTCGGGAATGCCGATCCTCTGGCGCTGGTTTTGGCTAACGCCGCCTTGCAGATATCCGAATTTGTAGGCATGCCCGAAGCCAGGATCCCTTTGGCCCAGGCGGTAGTTTATGTTTCCTGCGCCCCAAAATCCAACGCAAGTTATCTGGCAATCGAGAAGGCCAGCCATGATGTAAAGCAAAACAGGGTGCAGGAGGTTCCTGATCACCTCAAGGATACCAATTATAGCGGGGCGGAAAAATTAGGTCACGGTAAAGGATATAAATATGCGTATGATTATCCAGGGCATTTTGTGGCCCAGAAATACACGCGCAGAAAAGTGCGTTATTATGAGCCTACTGACATAGGGCATGAGGCTAAAATTAAAGAACGCCTGGGAAAAATACGCCTTAAGGAGTAGTTATCTATGATAGTGGTAATGTTAATGTTGGTGGTTTTTGGTGTTGGCATGGTCATGTACGCGGTGGTCGGTATCTTCAGTACGCCAGCCCATACACAGACAGCAGCAAAGACTCAGAAGGGGTCCGTATTGTCAGGCGAAGCCGAAAAGGAACAAAAGATACAGCGTTTGCAGAGACAACTATCCGAGCTGGAGGGTGAGATGTCCCAGCTTAAAGCCGATTATGAAAAAGACAGGGTAGAATTTGCGGCAGCTTCGGAAAAAGAATCCAGGTTTTCCGAGGAGCTTAAGCGCAGGGAAGAATGGGTGGCTAAGGCTGAGGCTGAACTGTCCAAAATAAAACCGGAAAATATGGATCTTAAGAATAAATTTATCGCCAAAGAGAACGAATTACAGGAAGAATTTGCTAAAAACGTAAACCTCTCCCGCGAGATCCGGGAAATCAGGTTTTTTTTAGAAAAAAAAGAGGAGGGCCTCAAGCTTAAAGAGGAGCAGGTGCAGATACAAAAGCATCAAATCGAGAAACAGCTTAAGGAGCTTAACGAGCAGTCGGCGGTTATTTCAGAATTCAAGCGCAAAGAAAAGATCAGTGAATGGGTGCCCAAAACGGAATTCAATAAATTGAATGAAGAATATACCCAGTTAGAAAAAGAGCTGGAGTCCAGCCAGGAGAGACTGAAGAGTTTTGCCGAAGAAATAGTGCATTTGCGCCAGGGGATCAAGGACGGTAATGCTGCCCTGCAGCAGAAGCCTGAGAAAGAGGTCCCCGGGATGAGGGAAGAAAGCTCCGGGGTTGCTGCTCCTATGGAGGCTGAGGCAACAGCATCTGAAGAGCAGCAAAATCCTCCCGCCCAGCCGGCGGATTTGTCTGTAGAGCTGGATGAGAAAATGAAAGGAGCGTCTTTTGAAGACGACTATGCTGCCGAAACCGGGGATACTCCGGAGAAAAAAGCTCCGGCAGAGACCGAGCAGGCAAAAGAAGACGCTCCGGTAATTCAGCCGGAATCCGATGGCCAGCAAAAAGAAGAGACCCCCGCGGCAACTGGACAGAAGGGATCAGCAGCCAAAGAAACTCCTCAGGCGACCCCCAGGATAAGCCTGGAGAAAATAAGGAATATAGGCATTATGGCTCATATTGATGCCGGAAAGACCACTACTACCGAACGAATACTTTTTTATAGCGGCAAATCATATAAGATCGGGGAGGTCCACGACGGGGCGGCGGTCATGGATTGGATGAAGCAGGAGCAGGAGAGAGGGATAACCATTACTTCTGCTGCCACTACCTGTTTCTGGAAGGACCACCGGATTAATATTATAGATACTCCAGGGCATGTCGATTTTACGGTAGAAGTGGAACGTTCTCTGAGGGTTTTGGATGGGGCGGTAGCGGTATTCTGTGCAGTGGGCGGGGTAGAACCGCAATCGGAAACAGTATGGAGGCAGTCCGATAAATACCATGTGCCAAAGATTGCTTTTGTAAATAAGATGGACCGTACGGGAGCGGATTTCTTCGGTGTGCTAAACGGGATAGAGAAAGACCTGGGAGCCAATGCCGTTCCTCTTGAGATACCTATCGGCAGCGAAGATAGCTTCCGCGGTGTAATCGACCTGATTGAAATGAAGGCTTATATATATGACGAAGGGTCGCTGGGCAAGGAATTTGTTGTTGGAGAAATACCTGAAGAATACAGGGATCAGGCGGTAAAATACAGGCGCATTATGGTAGAGCGCGCCATTGGCCTGGACGAGTCTCTTATGAAGAAGTTCCTGGAGTCGGAGGATTCGGTCACCCAGGAGGATCTCTATAGGGCTATACGCCAGGGGACCATAGCAAATAAAATGGTGCCGGTTACCTGCGGGGCGTCTTTCAAGAACAAGGGCGTGCAGAAATTGCTGGATACCATCGTAGCCTTTTTGCCGTCGCCTTTGGATTTACCCGCGGTTGAAGGGAATGATCTAAATGATCCGCAGAAGAAATTGCAGCGCAAGGCAGACATCAATGATCCTTTTTGCGGTTTGGCCTTTAAGGTGCAGGCGGACCAGCATATGGGGAAGCTTGTTTATGTGCGGGTTTACTCAGGGGTTTTGTCAACCGGTACATATATCCTGAATGCGCTTAAGAACAAAAAAGAAAGGATCGGCCGCATTGTGCAGATGCATGCCAACCAGCGGGAAAATATCGATCATGCCTTTGCCGGGGACATTATAGCCATTCCTGGTCTCTCCAGTACGGTAACCGGGGATACCCTTTGTGATATGGAGAATCCCATAGTTCTGGAGGCGATAAAATTCCCCGCCCCGGTGGTTTCTTTGAGCATAGCGCCTAAAAGCAGGAACGACCAGGATAAGCTGGGAAAGGGGCTGGCCAAGCTTACAGAGGAGGATCCGACTTTCAAGGTGGAAACCGATGAAGAGACAAAAGAGGTTATTCTTACCGGTATGGGAGAGCTACATTTAGAGATCATCGTGGACAGGTTAAAGGAGGAGTTTGGAGTGGAGGCGGTCGTGGGTCAGCCTAAGGTCGCTTATCGCGAGACCATTTTGAAGCCGGCCGGTGCGGAGAGTAAATATATCAAACAGTCGGGCGGCCGTGGACAATATGGCCATGTAGTTTTTAAAATCTCGCCCGGTAAGCCGGGAGAAGGTTTTAAATTCATCGATAGCATTAAAGGAGGAGCGATTCCGCGTTCATTCATCCCGGCGGTGGAAAAGGGGGTGATTGAAGCAATGCGGAAAGGGGTGTATGGAGGTTATCCTGTAGTGGACGTGCAGGTTGAGCTGGTCGATGGCTCATATCACGAAGTCGATTCTTCGGAGATCGCCTTTAGAATGGCGGCCATATTTGGTTTTAAGGAGGCGTTCATGAAAGGCAGCCCTGTTTTTCTTGAGCCGAGCATGAAGCTGGAAGTCTCTGCTCCCGAGGAATACGTAAACGGCTGCGTAGGGTACATATGTTCACACCGAGGCAAGATCCTGAATATTGACGCCAAGGGTAATCAGAAGATAATTTCCGCGGAGGTCCCCTTGTCCGAAATGTTCGGTTATGCCACCAGTTTCCGTTCTCTCTCCAGTGGAAGGGCCGGTGCCAGCATGGAGTTTGATAAATATGCGCAGGTTCCTAACGAAATCGCCCAAAAGATACTTGCGGAAAGACAAAAGGAAAAGACAGAGGGGGAGAAGGCATGAAGAAACTGTTCGTTTTTTTATTTACAGTAGGTTTAATCAACTGCTACGGAGGAGCGTCTGCTATGGATGAAAAAAAAGTGGTTTTGGAAACCAACCAGGGGAATATTGAGATCGAACTAAAGTCTGATATCGCGCCCAAGGCTTGTGAAAATTTCGTTAAGTTGGTCGAAAAAGGGTATTATAACGGGTTGATTTTCCACCGTGTAATCAAAGGCTTCATGATACAGGGAGGGGATCCTACGGGAACCGGCATGGGAGGCGAGTCGGTCTGGGGCAGGCCGTTTGAAGACGAAGTCAGCCCCGCCGTCAAATTTGACGGGCCGGGGATTTTAGCGATGGCCAATGCCGGTCCAAATACCAATGGCAGCCAGTTCTTTATTACCTGCGCAAAAACTCCCTGGTTGAATATGCGTCATACAATATTCGGCGAAGTCGTCTCCGGAATGGAGACGGTCCGGGATATCGAGAACACGCCGGTTAATGCCGAAGACCGTCCGGTTACCGAACAGAAGATTATCCGGGCATACGTGAAATAAACTTTCCCCTGCATATCCCCATAAAAACAAAAAGGACCCTGTTCCTTAGGGTCCTTTTTGGAGGGGATAAACCTCGGTGGCTTTCGCTATCTTCTCCTCCACTTCAGTTAACAAAAAAGAGTAATCCAAGCATGCCACATGTTAAACAAAAATCAAGGTTATTTTTACCGTTTCGGGAAAGCGCTTTCCCGTAAAAGCATATTTGGCCTTGTATTCGCTTACCTATATAGGCATACTTATTTTATAAGCCGGATAAAACAACCATACTGCCGGAAGATAAAACAGATGAAGAGTAAAATTCCAAAAATAATATGCCTTTTACTTTGCGCTCTGCTAGTTTTTGAGCAGCCGGGATTCGCCCAGGCTTTAGGGCAGATGGATGTTTCCGGCTATTTCCTTTCTTTTAGTAGCCCCGTCTCTGCCGATAAATACAGGCCTTTGCATTTAAGATATTTTTCCTGTAATCCGGAAGGGAACGGTTTCGACCTTTTATTGGATAAAGGGGACCGCCGTGATATAAAAGAACAGGCCCTTGAGGATTCGACCAGGGGACTACTCGATTATTTTGTTACCGCCCTTACTCTTCCCAACGACAGTTTTTGGGTCAATCTTAGGCCCGATTCGGCAGAAAGCATTATTGACGATTACCTGGCACAGACCGAGGCAGGAAGGATTCTTTTGGAGGCAGACGTGCAGCTTAAGAAAGATACTGCAGGCTACACCTCCCCCGGGACGCCGGAAGGCAGGCTATACTGGGATAAGTTATACAAAAAGGCCGGAGAGATCCTTGGTTCCGACAATGTGACTATTCCCACCTTAGTCAGGCCATGGATAGTCCCGGATGAAGTGATTGTCGGAGAGACGCAAAACAGCGTATATGTTTACAAGGCCACTTTGAAAGTTATGCTTGAAGACGACTATCTAAAAAGCTCGGCGGTTTACAATTTTAAAGACCCCAGGTTAAAGGCCTTGAATGAATACTCCAGCCAGTTGCTCAAGGAGGAGATCGTCCCCAGGCTGACCAGGGAGATTAATACTTCCAGCAGATACGCGGCGTTAAGGCAGGTTTATTATTCTTTAGTTATCGCCCAGTGGTTTAAGGCCAGGTTCCGCGGGAAAAGCGGTTTTTACAGCTCGCTTATAGACAAAAGGAATTTGACCGGTTTGATCTCATCCCGGAACTGGTCCAAGCAGCAGTATTTTAAGCAATATCAGGATTCTTTTAAAAACGGCGAATACGATTTTAAAGAATCTGTACATGGCCTTTTTGGCCGGTCCGTAAGGAGTTATTTCAGCGGAGGGATACAGCTTGTTCCGGAAGAGCCGTTTCCGCAGCCGCCCGCAGGCGCGGATGTATCAACCAATGGGCCTTATTCTGCGATAAACGCCAACGACCGCCCGCTTCAAAAAGATTACCTTGTAGGTATGTCCGGCTCCTCAGACGGGAGAATAGGGAAGTCGGATACTCCCGGGGCTAGACCGGTTAGCAATATATATGAGGCAGTAGCGGAACGTATCAGGAATTCTTCCGGCAAAAAGATAACCTTTGCCGAGTTCATGAATATAGAGCAAGGGCATCCCGCGTACGGATATTATACTAACAGGGCGAAAATTGAAAAAGACGCTCCCGGGGGTTTCTTGACGTTTGCCGAGGGCAAGGAAGGAGAGTATCTGGCGCAGGCAATTTCAGGGCGGCTGATGCAAAAATGGCTGATGCTTGGCCGGCCATCTACGTTTACGGTTGTAGAGATGGGTGCCGGGAACGGCACCCTTGCTTTTAATGTTTTGAATCTTTTAAAGGCACAAGATGCAAAATTCCCGGAATCCGAGCCTACGCTTTATAGGTCGCTCAGATATGTTATCGTAGAAATAAGCCAGGAGAATTTAAAAGTTGTCCAGGAGGGTAAGCTTGGAGAGTTTAAAGATAAGGTTTCCTGGGTTGGTTCCGATGCCCGTGATTTGTCCCAGCTGCGGCAGGAGTTCGGTCTGATTACCGGCGTATTCCTTTCCAACGAATTGCCAGATGATTTCGGGATTCACCGGATAAGGATCGATGAGAACGGCCGGCCCCAGGAAATATACGTGTCTATGGACGACAACGGTATGCTTCAGGATTTGCCGGGAGACCTCTCCGACCCGCGGATAGGCGCCTACCTTAACTATCTTAAATCGTCAGGTATCGAGTTGAAGGCGGGTAAGGAAATAGCGGTAAACCTCGAGTCCCTCGATTGGCAGGAGGAGATGGAGCGCAGCCTTGGCCGTGGAGAGATTATTACCGTTGATTATGCATTTGGGGATCTGGGGCAGCAGCACCATAAGCTGGAGGCAGAGCGTAGTTTTTCGCAGGAAGGGGATGCCGTCTGGTCGGGAAGGCATAGCGATATGGGGGTCCGGCAGATTTACCGGAAGGTGCGGGATGGCGAGCCAGTCAATATAACCTCTATGGTTGATTTTGGCTATCTGTCTGCGCGCTATTCCGATAAATATGATTATTCCGGAGTATTTGACCAGGCCGGGTTTATAGAGGCAGGAGGGTTTGTCGAGAAAACTTCTTCGGCAAAGGCCCCGCGCGTCATCATTCATTTAAGTGACGGCCAGTGGATGAGGATGTCTCCCTTTAAGGTGCTTATCCAGTCAAGGATGTCCGAGCGCTTAAGTAGCGAGCCCGCAGTTTCTTCTCCAGAGCTTGCCAGGGAAGATCTGAACGGGCCATTTACCAATTTTATGCAATGGTTTGACCGGATAATCCAGGAGTTCTCCGGCGTACTTACCACCCGGCAGCTGGAGGATTTGGCGGGGCAGCTGGGGATCTCTTCGTCAGAGTTTATGAATTTATACAGGAATGCCGTAGCGCAGGCGCAGGCAGCGTATAAGTTTTCGCAGGCGCTCAATGATGACGGCAGGGAGAACGTATATTTATTCAGGGATTCGTTTGCGCTTTATGCCGCAGAGAAAATAAAAGGCGGGAGGGCGCATGGGCTGTTTTTGTCAAAAGCCAGTTTCAGGTCTTTCTTCGGCTCAATGGCCGGAGATACCGTTATACATTTTATGTTCCAGGCCGTAAAAAAAGAGATGGGATATGCCAGGGATGAAGCTGTGCCAGTAGAGGATTTCCCGGAGTTCAAGAACCGCTTCTTTAACCTTTTGTCCGGGCTCATGGACAGCCAGGAGCCTTCAGGCAAGAGGGGGTACGGGGAATTTGAGGGATATGCGGGTAATCTGCGCCAGGCGGCAGACAGGGCGTTGCAATACATGTCAAGTCTGGGCTTGGACATGGAGACAATCAAGCGCAGGGGCGTCAGATTTATCGCCACCACGCTGACCGGGTCTATAGTGTTTTTCTTGCAGGGCGTAGTTTACGACCAGCTGCGCAAAGATGGTCTCTCTGAAGCGGAAGCCCTGGAAAAAACGGATGGTTTTATGTTTTATAGCAAACTTTCGGAAGCCATGAGTTTTTCGAGGTCGGAGCAGCAGGGGCGAGCGGTGAAAAATAAGTTTTATCCGATAGAATTTAGCAGAGGCTTAGGTCTTGGCGCTAACAGTGTCCCTTCTGTAGTTGAAAAGACAGAGTATAAAAATAAATTCCTGCTGCAGGTGTCCATTTTAAGGAATGAGCTTATAAGGTTAAATGGAGAAAATGCTCCCGCTGCCCCCCAGGTTTCTAATGGCCCGGGAGATTCCGCAGGAGGGATCGATTTCCGCGCCATACCGCTCGTCAGCCAACCTTCATTAAATGCCGGCTTTGGGTCCGGGTTATCCGGATTACAGAGCGATATTGACCTGGGTGAATCCTGGAGGCAGATAGATAATATGCTTAAAGCGGGGATCCTTCCTTCAAGCCAAAGAATCAAAGAACACCTTTGGGCTTGCAACCGGGCTAAAGATATGGAGAAGGAGACAGCGAGGATCCTGGCTTCCCTGGTGGATATCCTTAGGATGCAGGAGGATCTGGCGCTCAAGACCGGGCCTTCGCTAAAAGAGGCGCTTGCGCTTTTGGAATCGGTTAAACCCGGTTCCAAAACGAGAGTTATTCTGGGAGGGCTTTAAAAACATTTTCGGCACGACAATCCTGCCTTTTAGCCGCAACCTTCCATTCAACATTTATCTTGCAATAAAACGGTTAAGGTTTAGAATGATATGCACAAAATATCCCCATGCATAAAAAGATAGATTATAAAAAAGAACTTAACAAGGCGCAGCTTGAAGCTGTCGAATCAATTAGCGGGGCATACCTGGTTATTGCCGGTGCAGGGAGCGGCAAAACCCGAGTTTTGGTGCACCGGGCAGCCTATTTGGTTGAGCAGGGAGTTAATCCCGAGCAGATCCTGCTGCTTACCTTTACGCGCAGGGCAGCCGAGGAAATGTTGCGCAGGGCCAGTCTCCTTCTGGATGAGCGTTGCAAGAGGATATCCGGAGGGACGTTTCATTCTTTTGCCAATATGACCCTGAGGAAGTATGCCAAACTCATGGGAATGAGCAATAATTTTACCATCCTTGATCAGTCGGATGCCGAAGATGCCGTAAATTTATTGCGCACGCAGCTAGGGTACCACAAATCCGAAAAGCGCTTCCCGCGTAAGCACGCTATCCTGGAGATAATTTCCAAGAGCGTGAATAAATCCGAGGAGATCTCCGACGTAATCTATGATGAATATCCCCAATTCATGGGATTCAGCGAGCAGATCAAAAGAATCCGCCAGGAATACAATAAGTATAAGCGCGATAAATCACTTTTAGATTATGATGACCTGCTGGTCTTCCTGAGAGATTTATTAAGCAGGCACGCAGATGCGCGTGCGGGCATCTGCGCCAAGTATAAATATATAATGGTTGACGAATATCAGGATACCAATAAGCTCCAGGCGCATATCGCCTGTCTTTTAGCCGCCGACCATGGGAATATCATGGTGGTTGGGGACGACGCCCAGAGCATCTATTCTTTCCGGGGGGCGAATTTCAAGAACATCATTGATTTCCCGAAGATATTCAAAGACGCCAGGATCATTACCCTGGAAGAGAATTACCGTTCCACGCAGCCGATACTGGATTTGACCAATGCGGTAATTGCACAGGCCAAGGAGAAGTTCGAGAAGCACCTTTATACAAAGAAAAGAGACGGAGGTATCCCGGTTTTTCTGGATTGTCCGGACGAAAATTCACAGTCGCGTTATGTTGCCGATAAAATTTTGGAATTAAGGGAAGAGGATGTGGCTTTGAAGGATATAGCCGTGCTTTTCCGTTCGGGATGGCACTCTAACGATCTGGAGATTGAGCTGGCCAGCCGCAATATCCCTTTTGTAAAATACGGCGGGCAGAAATTCGTGGAGGCAGCGCATATAAAAGATATATTGAGTTACTTGCGTGTTGCCTACAATAATTCCGACCAGGTAAGCTGGCTGCGCGCACTTTTACTGATCCCCAAGATAGGCCCTAAAACAGCCGGTAAAATTATCGAAACACTTTCAGGGGAGACCAAAGAAAAAAAGGACTTTCCTAATAACGAAGATTTGTCCAGGCTGCTGGGGCTTTTGAGAGAGGTTGATTGCCGCCGCGACGGCCCGGCCAAAACGATAGAAAAGTTCCTTGTTTATTATCAACCGTTATTGAAGAACAAGTATGACGATTTTAATAAGCGCTTAAGCGATCTTGATTCGCTTCTAAGGATCGCAGAACGCTATAAAACTACAGAGCAATTTTTGGTGGATATGGCTTTGGAACCCCCGGAAAGAAGCCTGGTTGAAGCAGGAAGAAGGGATAAGGATGATACGGCATTAACTCTTTCTACGATACATTCGGCCAAGGGCCTGGAATGGCATACGGTATTCCTGATCTATGTCGCTGAAGGACACCTTCCCTCATACCTTTCCCTGGAAACAGCCGAGGAAATAGAGGAGGAACGCCGCCTGTTTTATGTAGCCGCAACACGGGCAAAGGTAAATTTGTTCCTGTTAAAGCCGCATATAGACAGATCCCCCAGGAGTTTTATGGATGGAGGGGGATCGGTTTTTACCCAGGTGTCCCGTTTTCTGGAAGACGGCGGGTTGATTAATAAATTTGTCGATATACAGACCCCGGGAGGGATGAACGGCTTGGACGATGTGGATATTGACGATATCCTCGGGGAAAAACGCCAGAGGAATAGAGAGTTTTTTGAAAGCATCGAGGAGTATTTCCGGGAGTAAAACAATGGCGGGTATTTAAGGAAAGGCGGTTCTCTGTATGATAGCTTAGGATCACTCAAGGGAGTTCAGCCCCGCCCATTTCCTTCCTGCGTTCGCAGGCCTTTCGCGTAAAAAATGAAGTTCAGGACTATAGGGAGTTTAAATTTCGCCAAGCAGTTTACGTATTTAAAAGTCATTATTGGCCAAGTTGTCCCATATTTGGGCTTGAGGTAAGCAGGAAACTGTGTTAAAATTTTTATTATGATTGTCAGTCAACAGAAACCGATAGAAGAGATATTGGAAAGCCTGAAGGGTTATAAGAGCTTGTTCTTGGTTGGCTGCGGCGAGTGTGCCACAATTTGCAAGAGCGGCGGGCAGCCCGAGTTGGACAAGATGAAAGCTATACTTGAGTCCGCCGGTAAGACGGTTTTGGGAACATGCCTGCCACAGGCTCCATGCCTGGCGCCACAGATAAAAACGGAATTAGCCAGGAATATGAAGGTCCTGGGTTCCTGTGATGCCGTCCTGGTCCTGGCCTGTGGCCTAGGCGTCCAATCCGTAAAAAATAACAGCCGCCTCAAAAAAACAGTTATCCCGGCGAATAATACTTTTTTCAGCGCGACTATGGACGGGCAGGGGGATTTTTACGAAAAATGCTCAATGTGCGCGGAATGCGTGCTGGCTTTGACGGGCGGGATTTGTCCGGTTACCCTTTGTCCAAAGGGGCTTTTGAATGGACCCTGCGGAGGGGTAAATAGAGGCAAATGTGAAGTGGATAACGAGAAGGATTGTGTTTGGGTGTTGATTTATAAGGAATTGGAATCCGGCAATAACCTGGATAAGATCAGAAGGATTCACGGCGGCAGGGACTATCAAAAGGCCTTGAATCCCCGCAAGCTAACCCTGAAATAATATGACAGAACAGTTTCCTTACAGTGAAAAGGTAATGGATCATTTTACCAATCCCCGCAATGTCGGGGAGATCCCGGATGCCAGCGGTGTCGGTACAGTCGGCAACCCCGTGTGCGGTGACGTAATGAAAATGTACCTGAAAATAGAAAATGAAGTGATCGTGGACATAAAATTCAAAACATTCGGTTGCGGGGCGGCGGTAGCCACCAGCTCAATGGTTACGGAAATGGTCAAGGGCAAGACTATCAGTGAAGCCTTGACCATCACCAACGCCGCCGTTGCGCAGGCGTTAGGCGGCCTTCCGCCCAAGAAGATGCATTGCTCGGTTTTGGCGGAGGAGGCGTTGCGTTCGGCCTTAAAGGATTATTACAAAAAACAGGGTAAACCTGTCCCCTTTGACGACAAAGAACATACCCACGAAGGGGAGACTTGTCTTTAGGGTTGGAGGCGTTTCCGCCGGAGAAATTTTTATCAAGCGCAAAAAATATTGATAGATCGAGAGATATGAATAAAGGTGCAGGGTTGACAAAAGGAAAAATACGTAGTAAGATTCTTTTAGCATTAAAAACTCAGAAGGAGGAAGACCGAAGCCGAAAAAGTAGGATTATCCAGAGAAAACTTTTAAGGAATAAGGTTTTTAAAAAGGCAAAGATAGTGATGTTTTACGTCGCCTTTGGTGGTGAAGTAAAAACAGAAGAGATGATCAAGGAAGCCAAAAAGATGGGCAAGCTTATATGCGTGCCAGTTTGTAGAAGAGATAGAGAAATTATGCAGCCAGCCGTATTAGAAGACCACTCCAGGTTGAAAGAAGGGCCCTACGGGGTTTTGGAGCCTGCGTCAAGAGCATTAGTTGACCCGGACGAGCTGGATTTGATTATTGTCCCGGGGTTGGCTTTTGATAGAAAAGGCAACCGTCTTGGGCGCGGTAAAGGCTGCTATGATCGTTTCTTGGGCGCGCTTTCCGATAATATGCCTTCCATAGGGCTGGCTTTTGACTTTCAAATCTTACCTTTGGTACCTACCGCCAATCACGACGTAACCATCAAGCAAGTTATCTTCTCCTAATCTCCTGCGGGCAGTCAATAAGCAAGATCAACAGGGAGGATAGAAATGGCTCTCAATATAGTGGCAATATTATTTGTTGCTTTGGCCGCTGTTTATGTCGGTTATTCCCTGCGTAAGCGCATAGCCGAAAAGAGGTTAAAGAGCGCGGAAGCAGAAGCCGAGCATATCCTGGAAGTGGCCAACAAAGAGGTTTTAGATAAGCGCCGCGAAGCGGAGCTGGAAGCTAAAGACCTCTTGCATCGCATGCGCCAGGATTTTGAACAGGAAACCAAGGACCGCAAGCAGGAAATCTCCAACCTTGAGAAGAGATTGACGCAAAAAGAGGAGAATATAGACCGCAGGCTCGATCTCTTGGAAAAGAAAGAGAAAGAGATAGATCTCCGTAATGACAATATCAAGAAGCAGGAGGAAACCTTAAAGTCAAAAGACAGCCATTTGCACGCCTTGGTGGCCGAGGAGAAGGAGAGGCTGCAAAAGATTTCCTCTCTTTCGGCGGAAGAGGCAAAGCAGATTTTGCTCGGCCGGCTGAATGAAGAATTGAATAACGAAAAGGCAGTTGTTATCAGGCGCCAGGAAGAAGAGGTGCGGGGTATTGCGGACAAGAAAGCCCGTGAGATATTGAGCCTGGCTATCCAGCGTTGTGCGGCAGAGCATACGGTGGAATCTACCGTAAGCGTAGTGACTTTGCCCAACGATGAAATGAAGGGCAGGGTAATCGGCAGGGAGGGCAGGAATATTCGAGCATTGGAGATGGCCACCGGAGTGGACGTGATCATTGACGATACTCCCGAGGCGGTTACCTTATCCGGGTTTGACGCCGTGCGCAGGGAGATTGCCCGTTTGAGCCTGGAGAAACTTATTTCAGACGGCAGGATCCATCCCGGGCGCATTGAGGAGATAGTCGAAAAGACCAAGAAGGAGATGGAGGAAAAGATCCGTGAAGAGGGGGAGCGGGCGGCTTTCGAGGCGGGAATTAACGGTTTGCATCCTGAAATAATCAAGCTGCTGGGAAGGCTTAAATACCGCACCAGCTATGGCCAGAACGCGCTGCAGCATTCCAAGGAGGTATCTTTTTTGCTGGGGATAATGGCTTCGGAGCTTGGGCTTGATTTTAAGCTGGGGCGCAGAATAGGTCTCCTGCATGATATCGGCAAGGCGGTAGATCATCAGGTTGAGGGTACGCATGCAAAGATAGGGGCGGAACTGGCGAAAAAATACAACGAGAGTTCCGAAGTAATGGGGGCGATCGAATCGCATCATGAAGAGGCCGTACCTCAAAGCCTATATGCTGTTTTGGCTGTGGCTGCCGATGCGGTAAGCGCAGCCCGGCCGGGCGCCAGGAGGGAAACTCTCGAGACATATGTAAAACGCCTGGATAAGCTGGAGTCGATAGCCAACCTTTTTAAGGGCGTCGAAAAGTCTTTTGCCATCCAGGCTGGACGCGAGATCCGCGTGATCGTGCAGCCGGAAAAAATAAATGATAATGACGCCGTTGCCATGGCCAGGGATATACGCAAGAAGATAGAAGAAGGAATGGAATATCCGGGACAGATCAAGGTTACAGTGATCCGTGAAATGCGCGCCATCGAGTACGCAAAATAAGAATTCAGTTTTAATAATATAACCCGGCGCGTAAGCTTCTGTCGGCTGCCGCGGCTTATTTTAAGCCCGAGGGCGGCGGGGATAAACATACGGGGATAGTTATGAAGATACTTTTTATCGGCGATATCGTAGGAAAGCCCGGCAGGGAGGCGGTTAAGAAACTGGTGCCTTTCCTTAAACAGGAGGAGGGGGTGGATTTTGTTATCGCCAACGCCGAGAATGCCTCGGGTGGTTCGGGGATAACCTCCAAGGTTTCCGCAGAGATTTTTTCATCGGGGGTGGACGTGATCACTTCGGGGGATCATATCTGGAAGAAGAGCGAGATCTTCGCGTTGATCAACCAGGAGGAGCGCATCCTGCGGCCGTTAAATTTTCCCGCCGGCGCCCCGGGCCGGGGAGCGGCGGTGTTTAGTTCCAGGAAAGGGGTTAAGGTGGGCGTGATCAACGTCAACGGGCGGGTTTTTATGGATGCCCTGGAATGCCCTTTTAAGGCTGCATTGAAGGCCGCTCAGGAGCTTGCGAAAGAAACAAAGATCATTATCGTGGATATCCACGCGGAGGCTACTTCCGAGAAGATAGCCTTGGGCCGGTATCTGGACGGTAAGGTCTCCGCGGTTTTGGGTACACACACCCATATCCAGACGGCCGATGAGAAGATTCTACCAGGAGGGTGCGCCTATATAACCGACGCGGGCATGACCGGTCCTTACGATTCGGTTATCGGCAGAAGAGTAGAGGATGTGCTTACGCGCTTCCTAAGCTCTATCCCGGTCAAATTTGAAGTTGCAGATAGCGATATCCAGTTGCATGGCGCGCTTTTGGAGATTGACGAAGCAACCGGCAAGGCTGTTTCGATTGCAAGGGTACAGAAAAAACTTTAGACGGTTAGAGGCGCCGATTATGCTCCATCGAACGTTAATATTTTTGTTCTTGTCGCTTTTCCCCTGGGTTAATACCTGTTTTGCCCAGCCCCAGGAAGAGCTCGAAGTGACCCTGGATTTAAACTCTCCTTCCGTTCCCCTTCCTAAAATATACAAAGCCAACATTGATTTAAGCGGCAGAGGTTTTCATAACGATGCAAGTTGGCCCCAAACATTGGCTTCTAAAGATGTTCTTGCTGCCTGGCAGAAGGATATAGGTTTCAACGGTTTCTACCGGATTCAATATAATCTCTGGGAGATTGCCCAGCTGGCCAAGGACGAGGCGGCCCAAAATAAACTCTTGGCAAATTATGAGGAAGTAATTAAGAGGATAAGCGACAGCGGAGG
>JAQUKF010000013.1 GCA_028719265.1 Candidatus Omnitrophota bacterium | reverse complement strand
GGTTTACTTCAAAGAGCTCAAACCCCTGATGGAGCACATCCGCAGGCACGTGGATGAGCTGGAGTGCGTAGTACCGGATGATACCTGGGACCTGCCCAAATACAGGGAGATGTTGTTTATTAAATAGATCAGCGCCTGCGGCATAAGTTGTTTTTGATTAAATTAAACACCCGGGATACTGGAGGGATCTTATGAATATGTTGTTACATTTGGTCAAGATCGGCGGGATTACCATGGTCGTGCTTTTGATCATCTCGGTGGTTTCCGTCGCTATTATACTGGAGAGGATAATCTTTTATCGCAGCAAATCAAGGCTGAAACGCAAGGACCTTATGATCAAGGTCCGCCAGGAGCTGAAAAAAGGCGGGGTGAATCCGGCAATGGGTATATGCAGGCAGAGCAATTCCCCGTTTGCCCAGGTAGTATATGCGGGTTTGAGTTTTTTCGATTGCAGCGAGAAGGAAATTTCCAACAACATGGAGAGGCAGATCATTATTGAGACCGTTATCCTGGAACGTTTTACCTCCATAATCGGCACCATCGCCAGCGTCTCTGTTTATATCGGGCTCCTGGGTACGATAACCGGGATACTCCGGGCCTTCCACGACGTCTCGATCAGCGGCTCAAGCGGGATAAGCGTGATCATCGGCGGCATATCGGAAGCATTATCCACTACCGCGGCAGGTTTGACCATCGCGGTGCCGGCGGTAGCCGCCTATAATTACTGCATGAAAAAAATAGACGATTTCATTAAAGATATGGAATTGGCCGCCTCCGAGACCATGGATCTGATCAGCGCGATAAAGAAATGAAGTACCCGGCCAGAAGGCAAAAACCCTTTACCGAAATAAATACCGCCCCGTTTACCGACATAATACTGGTGTTGATGGCCATATTCATGGTTACCACTCCCCTGGTCATGCAGTCGAATATTCAGGTTAATCTTCCCAGTTCCTCCACAGGCAAAACGATGAAAGAGACCAGGCAGATCAGCATTATGGCGACAAGCGAGGGGATGATTTACCTCGATAACAGGCTGGTTTCGAGAAAGACGCTCAAGGCCGAGGTTGCCAAGCTGCACCAGGATAATCCCGATCTGGAGGTGATCTTGTATGCCGACAGGATGGTCAGGTTCAAGGATATAGTGGGGCTGCTGGATATTTTTAACGAACTGAATATAAAGAACCTGAACATCGCTACTAAAACGGAATAGGCAAAGAGAATAATTGACATCCGGGAAGTTTGTGATAAAATAAAAATGCTTACAATATACTAAGGCAGTTATTGAGCGAGCAGACGTCCTAAGTCCAATGTTGGATATAAGGCGTCACTTTTTTTATATAAGGCTTATGCAAAAAGAGGATCTTTATAAAGGGGTGAAGACCGCAGGTCTTGTTTCTTTCATTCCCTTTATGCTGGCCGCCGGTCCGCTCTCCGGATATTTCGTAGGGACTTTTCTGCAGGAAAAATTTAACCTTTCTTACCTAACAGTATTATTTGGCGTATTTTTCGGTTTTCTGTCTGCAGTTTTTGAAATAATCAGGATTTTGAAAGTTATCGGCAGGACAAATAAGAAATGAACGAAAACAGCGCAATGCCGGGGTTGCCGGATATTTTTGCGATCTTGGCGGAAAAATTCCCCGCCAGTCATTTTTTTAAAACCGTCTATCTTTGGGAGAACATAAGCTTCTCGCTGCTTATCGTTTTTGCCCTGGGCCTTTTGGCCTTTTTTGCCTGCAGAAGGAAAGGGTTTATCCCCGCCACCCGCCTGCAGACTGCGGCGGAGGCCGTCGTCGAGGGGCTGGATGATTTTGTCTGCGGGATCATCGGTCCGAAGGGAAGGAGATACACTCCTTTCATCGGCACCTTGTTTATTTACATACTCTGCATGAACCTTTCCGGGCTGATCCCGTTTGTCCGGGCCTCAACCGCAAGCTGGTCCACCACTTTTGCGCTGGCAATCTGCGTATTTTTTTATGTTCAATATACGGCTGTCAGGGAATTAGGTTTCATGGGGTACCTGGACCATTTGGCCGGCAGGCAAAGAGGGGCATTGGCGTTTACAGTGATCATGCCTTTATTCATGTTTTTTCTGCATATCATTACGGAACTGATCCGGCCTTTAAGCCTTTCCCTGCGTTTACGCGGCAACATCTGGGGGGATGAGATACTGATCGGCCTGCTTTCCGGGTTCGGCATCAAGGGTATCCCGCTTCTTTTCTTTAATATATGCATGGGGGTATTGACCGCGGTAGTCCAGGCGGTTGTATTTTGTCTGTTAACCACAATATATATCGCGTTAGTTTTAGACCACGAAGAAGAAGTCGCACAATAAAGGAGGATAATATGGATTTTAAAGCAGCGATGGATTTGGGCGTTGCCATAGCATTGGGCCTGGCGGCATTCGGTTCGGCCATAGGGTTGGGGATCGCGGTGTCCTCGGCAATGAGTTCGATAAGCAGGCAGCCGGAGGCAAACGGCAAGATCATGATGAGCATGATTATCGGCTGCGCCTTTATCGAGGCGATTACCATTTATGTTCTGGTGTTTGCTTTCATGTACGCCGCCAAATAAACCCGGGAGAAGACCGAAGTGGAATTCCTTAAGATGTTAAGCGCAAGCGAGATATTCGCGCAGGTATTATGTTTTTTCCTGCTTTTGTTCCTGATGAAGATATTCGTCTGGAAAAAACTCCTTAGCCTCCTGGACCGGCGGAAGGAAAGCATACGTTGCGAACTGGAAAAAATAGAGGGAGCCAAGCTTGAGGTTGCCAGGATCAGGGAAGAGTATGAATCGCGGATGGCTTTAATCCATGAACAGGCGCAGGCGAAGATCAAGGAGGCTGTTGAGGAGGGCAGAAGGATAAACGTCCAGATGCGCAAGAAGGCCCACGAAGAGGCCCAGGATATCATTGATGATGCGCGCCAGCAGGTGCAATATGAGGTTTCCCAGGTGCAGGAAAAGCTAAGAGGAAGGATCGTGGATATCGCCCTGGATGCCGCCAGGAGCGTGATCCAGGAAAAACTTACCGAAGAGGGGGACCGTAAGATCGTGGAGGATTTCATCAGGGAGATGGAAGGGGCGCAATGATAAAGAACAAGGTGATTGTCAACAGGTACGCGGAGGCATTCATGAGCCTGGCCCGGGAAGGCTGCGGGATAGAGAAGGCTCTGGAAGACCTGGTGGGTGTCAGAAGCGTTATCCGGGACAATCCCGGATTCGCCGAGCTGATGTACAACCCGGAGATTTCCTATATCGAGAAATGCGCGGTTATCGATGCGGCGATCAGGGACGGTTTCTGCGATGACATACGCAACTTCCTGAAGCTTTTGGTTGACAAGAAACGCTTTGATATATTCATGGATGTTGTCGAGTACCTGCGCGCAAAATACGCCCATCATGGGCAGATAGATGTGCTGCTTAAGACGGCATTCCCGCTGGACCTGGATTTGATCAAAAGGATAGAAGGGGTGTTGAAAAAGAGGCTTGAGCGGGATTTGAGGTTTTATATAGATCTGGACGGCAGCCTTCTGGGCGGCGTGCAGGTGGTTGTCGGCAACACCGTCATCGACGGTTCGGTGTCCAAGAGGCTTAGTGAATTGAAAGAGAAGCTTATCGCGGTAAGCATAGAATAATCAAGGAAGGTGCGGAATGGTTTTAAAACCGGAAGAGGTTACCTCTATAATCATAAAGGAGCTGGAAAAGTATAAGACCCGGCTACGCACAGAGTCCATCGGTACGGTTATCCAGGTCGGGGATACTATCGCGCGTGTTTACGGGCTGGATAATGTCATGATGGGAGAGGTAGTGCAGTTCTCCGACAATATCATGGGTATGGTCCTTAACCTGGAGGAGGACAGCGCGGGGGTGGTTATCTTTGGCACGGATAATCCCGACAAGACCATAAGAGAGGGAGATATCGTCAAGTGTACCGGTAAGATCGTACAGGTTCCCGTAGGGGAGGCGCTTGTCGGAAGAGTGGTAAATGCCTTAGGCAGGCCGATTGACGGTAAAGGTCCGGTCAGTACGCAGAAATTCCGCCCCCTGGAATCCGGCGCCC
Organism: Candidatus Omnitrophota bacterium; assembly: GCA_028719265.1. Lineage (GTDB taxonomy): Bacteria > Omnitrophota > Gorgyraeia > Gygaellales > Profunditerraquicolaceae > UBA6249. The sequence continues at coordinate 13,140 of JAQUKF010000013.1, read as the reverse complement.
CCAATGTTATGCAGCGGCAGCCGGTAAAAGAGCCTTTGCGCACAGGGATAAAAGCTATTGACGCCATGGCTCCCATAGGGCGCGGCCAGAGGGAGTTGGTTATCGGAGACCGCCAGACAGGCAAGACCGCTATAGCCATCGATACGATCATCAATCAAAAGGGAAAGGATGTTCATTGTATCTATTGCGCGATCGGACAGAAGCTTTCCAGCGTGGTGGCGGTAAACGAAGTGCTTAAAAAGTACGGGGCGATGGAATATACCACGATTGTCAGCGCCTCCAGCCGGGCCTCGGCCAGCCTGCAGTATCTTGCCCCGTACGCGGCGACAGCCATGGCGGAAGAATTCATGTATGCGGGAAAGCACGTCCTGGTCATATATGACGATCTGTCCAAGCATTCCCAGGCGTACCGGCAGCTTTCCCTGCTTTTGAGGAGGCCTCCGGGCAGAGAGGCGTATCCGGGGGATATCTTTTATTTGCATTCGAGACTACTTGAAAGGTCCGCTAAACTGAACAATGAATTGGGGGCGGGTTCGATAACCGCCATTCCGATTATCGAAACCCAGGCAGGGGATATCTCCAGTTATATCCCGACCAATGTCATCTCTATTACCGACGGCCAGATCTATCTTGAAAGCGATCTGTTTTACGCCGGGGTGCGTCCGGCGGTAAATGTGGGGTTGTCGGTCTCCCGCGTAGGAGGCAAGGCGCAGAGCATGGCTATGCGCCGGGTAGCTTCAAAGCTGCGGCTGGACTTGGCCCAGTACCGTGAGCTGGTGACCTTCACCCAATTCGGCACCGACCTGGATAAGACTACGCGCGCGCAACTGACCCGCGGGGAGAGAATGGTAGAGGTTTTAAAACAGGTGCAGTATGAGCCGCTTGAGACGGCAAAGCAGGTAGTTATTATTTATGCCGGTACCAACGGTTACCTGGATGACCTGCCGGTCAACGACGTCAGGAAGTTTGAGACCTTCCTTTATAAATTTATCGAGGATAAATACCCGGATATCATATGCCAGATAGAGCTGAAGAACGACCTGGGACCGGATTTGACCGGCAAGCTGGATAAGCTGCTTGCCGATTGCAAAAAGGAATTCCAGGCTAAACCCTGATAGAGATGTCGCAGTCTATAAAACAGATAAAGAACCGCATACGCAGCGTAGAGAGCAGCAAGAAGGTGACCAGCGCCATGCAGATGATCTCCGTTGCCAAGCTAAACCGCATGGAGTCAAGGCTGTTTGGTTTCAGGCCCTATGCGTTAAAAATGGAATCCTTCGTGCGCAACCTTGCCGCTTTGCCGCAGGTTCGTTCTTTGGAGTATTTCAGGGGCGATCGCGGGGACAAGAGTATTACGCTTTGCGTAGTAACTTCGGACAGCGGACTATGCGGCATGTACAACCAGAATGTTCTGCGTGCCGCCGATGAATTCATCGAGAGCCGGGGAGCGGAGAATGTAAAACTCCTCCTGGTCGGCCAGAGAGGACTGAAATATTTCAAGTCCAGGTCCGTAAAGATAATAAATTCCTACGTCGGCCTGAACGCGAAGTTTTCCCCGCAGGCCTGCGCCAGAATTACCGATGAGCTCAACGGATTGTTCCTGGATGCGGAGGCGGGTTCGGTTTATGCGGCATATACGTACTTCGAGAATTCTATCGCGCAGAAGGTCTCTGTCGAGCGTCTGCTCAGTATCGAACCCAAGACGATCAAGCCGACCGAGTATATCGCAGAGCCGGATTTAAAAAGCATTATGGCCGAGCTGCTCCCGCGTTACCTCCTGGCCAAGGTGGAACTTGTTATGCTGGAGTCTTTTACTTCCGAGCATGCCGCCCGGACCATGTCCATGAAGACGGCAACCGATAATGCCAAGGAGCTTTTAGGGGGATTGGTGCTTTTGAGGAATAAGCTCAGGCAGGCCGGGATTACCCAGGATATTTTAGAGATCACATCCTCTGTTGAGGCGTTGAAAGGATAAGATTATGGCAGAAGGTCAGATTATTCAGATCATCGGTCCAAGCGTGGATATCCGTTTTCCGGAGAACGAGGGGCCGCAGCTTCTTAACGCGATCAAGGTAGAAGAAAAGGGGATCGACCTTACTTTGGAGGTTGCCCAGGATATAGGGAATAACACTGTGCGTTGTATCGCATTGGGTTCTACCGACGGCCTGGTGCGCGGAATGAAGGCAACCGATACGGGAAGCCCGATTACCGTGCCTGTCGGCAGGCAGACACTGGGAAGGATATTCAATCTCCTGGGTGAGCCGATAGATATGAAAGGGCCGCTTGAAAAGCCCGGGGACAGGCACCCCATACACAGGGGTTCCCCGAATTTTCAGGAACAGCTGCCTATCGAGAATATACTGGAGACAGGGTTGAAGGTCGTTGATTTGCTGGCGCCGATACCAAAGGGGGGTAAGGTGGGGTTGTTCGGCGGGGCGGGGGTAGGCAAGACCGTGGTAGTCATGGAGCTTATCCGTACTATTGCGACTGAGCATGGAGGAGTTTCGGTATTTGCCGGGATCGGGGAGCGTACCAGGGAGGGAAACGAGCTTTGGCTGGAATTGAATGAGTCCGGGGTAATAAAAAACAGCGCCCTTGTATTCGGCCAGATGAACGAACCGCCGGGTGCGCGGTTGCGCGTCGGTTTATCCGCCTTGACCATGGCGGAATATTTCCGCGACCAGGAAAGGAAAGACGTCCTTCTGTTTATTGATAACGTTTACCGTTATATCCAGGCAGGCTCTGAGGTTTCCACCTTGCTCGGGCGTATGCCTTCTGCGGTAGGTTATCAGCCAAACCTCTCTACGGAGGTGGCCCAGCTGGAAGAAAGGATCGCCTCTACCCGTAACGGTTCGATAACTTCCATACAAGCGGTATATGTCCCGGCGGATGATCTTACCGATCCGGCACCTGCGGCAATATTTTCCCATCTTGACGCAAAAATAGTCTTGTCGCGCCAGATTTCCGAGCTGGGTATTTATCCGGCGGTTGATCCGTTGGATTCGACTTCCCGCATAATGGACCCGCGCCTGCTGGGTGAAGATCATTACAATACGGCGCTTGCCGTGCAGAAAGTCCTGCAGAGGTACAAGGATTTAAGGGACATTATTTCTATCCTGGGGGTTGATGAGCTTTCCGATGAGGACAAGCTTACCGTGCAACGTGCCCGCAAGGTGCAGAGGTTCTTCTCCCAGCCCTTCTTTGTGGCGGAGAATTTTACCGGCTTAAAAGGCAAATATGTAAAGCTGGAGGATACCATCAAAGGCGTAAAGATGATCATTGACGGACAGCTCGATCATCTGCATGAACAGTCCTTCTATATGGTCGGCGGCATAGATGAGGCAATCGAAAAAAACAAGCAGCTTAGCTAAAGGAAAAGGACATGCCCAGGGGCTTTAAGGTTGGTATTTATTCCAGTGAAAAAGTTTTGTATGAAGGACAGGCGCTTTCCCTGATCGTTCCGTGCCGGTCGGGCTACCTGGGGATCTTGGCGGACCATGCGCCCCTGGCGGGAAGGCTTGCCGCCGGTAAGATCACCCTGCGGCAGCCCGAAGGAAAGGTCAGCGTGATTGATTCTTCTCCGGAAGGGTTCATCGAAGTCCTTAAAAACCAGGCAACCATCCTTTTGTAAGAGACCTCCCGAAAAAACCGGTAAAATACCCTTGACAAATAACAGCGAAATGTTATATTATTTATGTTATTGTGAAAAATAGAACAATATGATAACGAATAAAAATTGTATCATTCGCCTTTCCCGTTACAAGAACGCGCTTTACAGGTTACAGGCTTTAGGTTTTGTGAAAGTTTTCTCAGATAACCTGGCAGACGCTGTCGGCGGTACCGCTTCCCAAGTGAGGAAGGATTTCTCCATATTCGGTATCTCCGGCAACAAGAAGGGCGGATATCAGATAGATTCCCTGCTGGAGAAGATGAACAGTATTCTCGGCAAGGATCAGCTTCAGAAGGTGGTTGTTGTCGGCGCAGGACATATCGGCAGCGCGCTTATGCGCTACCGTGGTTTTGAAAAAGAAGGAATAAAAATCGTCGCCGGTTTCGATATTGACCCGGCAAAGATCAACCGTTCCAATCCCGTGCCTGTCCTGCCCCTGGAAGAGGCCAAGTCTTTCATAAAGTCAAACGGCATACGTATCGCCATCCTGGCTGTACCGGATATCGCCGCCCAGCAGGCCGCAGACCTGATCTGTGCTTCGGGGATCAAGGGAATACTCAATTTTGCGCCGCTGGGGCTTAAGTCCGGAGACGGATGTATTATAAACAATGTTAACCTTGAGATAGAGCTGGAGAATCTTATTTATTTTGTCAACGTAACGGAGAAGACAAAATAGCCTGTTAAAAGATGACCGATAAGAAAACAGCTGTAAAAAATAAGAGTTCGCAATCCGGGATTAAGAAAGAGAGCCTGGATGAGATCATCTCCCGTTATGCGGGTAAGCCGGGAGGCCTGCTGGGGATATTGGAAGAGGCCCAGGAGTTAAACAGGCATAAATATCTCAAGCGGGGCCAGCTGGAATACATAGCCTGCAAGACCGGGATACCCTTATCCAGGATATATAATATAATTACTTTCTATGCCTTTTTTAACCTTAAGCCGCAGGGAGAACATTCGATCATTGTTTGCCGGGGCACCGCCTGCCATACCCGGGGTTCAAAGAACCTTCTGGATTTTCTGATCAACTTATTCGGTTTCAAGGAGAATGATTTCAGCCGGGACGGTAAGCTGTCTTTGACTACAAAAGACAATAAATTCACAATCAAGACCGTTGCCTGTTTTGGGCAATGCGCCTTGGCCCCGGTAGTGGAGATTGACGGTAATATTTACGGACGCATGACGACAGAGAAGATACGCAAGGTCATAAAGAAGATATCTCACAGGGGCAAAAAATGATCATCAGGAACGCTGAAAACCTGAAGTCGGCCAGGGAGGAAGGGTTGAAAAAGATATTGCCTGCCTGCCCGCGCATTGCGGTCGGAATGGGGACCTGCGGTATCGGCAACGGGGCCGAAGATCTGTTCCGGGCCCTGCAGAAGGCCCTTGCGAAGAAAAAGATGCCCGTGTTCTTAACCAAGGTAGGCTGTTTCGGGTTTTGCGCGCAGGAGCCGCTGGTCAATATTACCATGCCGGGCCGGCCGCTGGTTATCCTTAACCGTGTTTCAGCCAAAGACGCAGAGTCCATTGTCAGGGAGTTAGCCTGCGGCGAGATAAAACCGAAAAGGGCTTTATGCAAGATAGATTCCTGGGATCATTTTACCGGCAATATCTATTACGGCAGCGGTTTTGCGCAGATACCCTCATGGAATGAGCTCCCATTCTTCAAATGGCAGAAGAAGATCGTTTTAAGGGATTGCGGATTGATCAATCCCGAGGACATAGAAGAGTATATTGCCGTAGGAGGATACCAGGCCCTATTGACCGTTTTAACGGATCTTAAGCCGGAAGCGGTAATTGCCGAAGTAAAAAAATCGAAATTAAGGGGCAGGGGCGGCGCTGGTTTCTCCACGGGCCTGAAATGGGAGTTCATGCACAAAGAGGATTCGGCGAAGAAATACGTTATTTGTAATGCCGATGAGGGTGATCCGGGGGCGTATATGAACCGTAATGAAGCCGAAAGCGACCCGCACATGCTTTTGGAAGGCATGATCATAGGCGCATATGCGATGAAGGCTTCTTCCGGAGTAATTTATGTGCGCGCGGAATATCCCCTGGCCGTAGAGAGGATAAAAAAAGCGATTGCCGATGCCCGCAAGTTCGGCCTGCTGGGGAATAATATATTCGGCAGCGGTTTTTCTTTCGATCTGGAGCTGGTAGAAGGGGCAGGGGCTTTTGTTTGCGGGGAAGAAACGGCGTTGATATCTTCGCTTGAGGGCAGGTCGGGCAGGCCAAATCCCCGCCCGCCGTTCCCGGCGCAGAAGGGATATCTGGGCAAGCCGACCAATATCAATAATGTGGAGACCTGGAGCAATATTCCCGTTGTGATGGCTAAAGGCGCGGACTGGTTCAAGTCCACCGGGACTGAGAGCAGTTCCGGGACGAAGGTCTTTTCCCTTGTCGGCAAGATAAAGAATACGGGATTGGTGGAGCTGCCCCTGGGTTCCAGCCTGCGTACTCTCATTTATAACATAGGCGCCGGCACCGGCACGAACAAAAAGATAAAAGCGGTGCAGAGCGGCGGGCCTTCCGGAGGGTGTATCCCGGCTTCGCTGTTTGACACCCCGATAGATTATGAAACCCTGGCTTCACTGGGCGCGATCATGGGTTCCGGCGGCATGGTAGTCATGGATGACGATAATTGCATGGTTGACGTGGCGCGTTATTTTACGGAGTTTACCGCCGGTGAATCCTGCGGAAAGTGCACTCCCTGCCGGGAGGGTTTGACCCAAAGTCTTAATATCCTCAACAGGATCACCTCCGGAAAGGCGGAAGCGGAGGATCTTTCCAAGCTGCAGGACCTGGGTGCGGTGATCAAGGATACCGCGCTTTGCGGGCTGGGCCAGACTGCTCCAAACCCGGTGCTCACTACTCTGAAATATTTTAACCATGAATACGAGGAGCATATCCATGAAAAGCATTGTGACGGCGGGGTATGCTCGGAACTTTTCATTTCCCCTTGCGAAAGCAGCTGCCCTTTGCATATGAATATCCCGGGATTCCTGGAGCTGTTCAAGGAAAACAGGCTGATCGAAGCTTTTGATTGTATTGTCCGGGACAACCCTTTTCCCTCTTCCAGCGGCAGGATCTGTCATTTTCACTGCAAGATGCGCTGCCGGAGGGAGGATATTGATTATCCGGTTTCGCAGGGAGAGATCCATCGTTATATAGCCGACCAGATATACAGCAGGGCGAAGGAGACCGGGGTTATTGAGCGGATGGTAAAGGAAAGGCTGCCGAAGACCGGCAAAAAGGTCGTTATCGTTGGAGGGGGGCCTTGCGGCCTGACCGCAGCTTTTTACCTGAGCCGGCTTGGCCACGATGTCAGCGTATATGAGGCCAATCCCGAACCGGGAGGGGTATTACGTTATGGAATACCCGAATACCGTCTGCCAAAGGCGATATTGAAGAAAGAGATCTCCTTTGTGCGAAAAATGGGCGCAAAGATTTTTTGTAATAAGCGGATCGGATCCAAGGAGTTAAGAAGCAAGATCAGGTCTTCGGACGCCCTCTTCCTGGCAACCGGCGCATATAAAGATATCAGCCTGGGCATACCGGGAGAGGATTTGAAGGGGGTTTTGTCCGGTACCGACTTTCTCAAAGATGTGGCAATGGGCAAGGAGCCGTCTATCGGTAAGAAGGTTTTGGTCGTCGGGGCGGGCAATGTCGCGGTAGATGCCGCGCGTACCGCTTTAAGGTTCGGCAGCGAGGTAACCATTGTTTACCGCCGGCAAAAGGAAGATATGCCGGCGAATAAGGATGAGATCAAAGGGGCGGAATCGGAAGGCGTAAAATTCGTTTTCCTGGCCGGTCCCCAGTCATTATTGTCGGATTCCCGCCGGAGGTTGAAGGGGCTTAAGGCGGTAAGGATGGAACTGGGAGAGTATGACCTTTCCGGCAGGAGAAGGCCGGTATCTACGGGCGAAAACTTCGAGATGCCCTGCGATACCGTGATCCTGGCGATCGGCGAGAAAGTGGATGCGCAATTTATCAAAAGCTGCGGGATATTCATTAACCACAACGGGACGGTCAAGGCCGGCGCGTTTGACTTAAAGACAAGCGTGGAGAAAGTTTATGCGGGAGGCGACCTGGTCATGGGACCGGCAACCGCGGTGGAGGCGATGTCCCACGGGAAAAAGGCGGCCAGGTCGATCGATTTGGCCTTGAGTTCAGAGGATAGGTTCTACAAACTGTTCCATAAATTCGTTTATGAGTCCAGGGTGCCCCTGGAGCCGAAGGTATCGAAGAAGCCGGATGACGGAAAACTGGATATATGCAAACGCAGGAATAACTTCAGGGAGGTTTCCCTGGGACTATCGTTGAAGCAGGCCCGCGCGGAAGCCGAGAGATGTCTGAGGTGCGACGTGAAGGAAGGAAGATAATGCAGGAAAAAAAGGTGCCGTTGAGGATCGACGGAAAAGATTATGAGTGCGATGCCGGGATAACTATCCTGGATGCCTGCGTTAAGGCCGGTATACACATACCGACCCTTTGTTATCTGGAAGGATTGAGCCAGGAGGCCGCCTGTTCCATATGCCTGGTCGAGGTGAAGGGGGCTAAAACACTTTTGCGCTCCTGCGTTACGCCGGTCGGCAAAGGCATGGAGATTTTTACCAATACCCCCCGGGTGAGGAATGCCAGGAGGCTGAACCTGGAGCTGCTTTTAGCCGGCCATCCGAAAGACTGCCTTGTCTGTGACAGAAATGAGTCCTGTGAATTGAGGAAACTGGCTTTTGATATGGGAATAAGGGATATAAGATTCCCTAAAACACAAGAATCAGAGCTGCCTTCGGATAACACTTCGGTATCTTTGTCCCGTGATCCCAATAAATGCATTTTGTGCGGGCGTTGTGTCTCCGTTTGTTCTGCGGTCCAGAGCGTCAAAGCGATCGACTTTTCCGGCAGGGGAAAGGCAAGCAAAGTGACGACATTCTTTGACCAGGGCCTGGCAAACAGCGTCTGCGTCAACTGCGGGCAGTGCCTTCTGGTCTGCCCTACGGGTGCGATCACCGAAAGAAGTTCAATAGCGCGGGTATGGGAGGCGTTGGCTGATCCCCGGAAGTTCGTGGTGGTTGAAGTCGCCCCGGCGGTAAGGGCGGCCATGGGCGAGGAGTTTGGAATGCCCGCCGGAACCCTGGTTACGGCCAAGATCGCCCAGGCGCTGCGCAAATTGGGTTTTGACAAGGTTTTTGATACGCAATTTTCGGCGGACTTGACGATCATGGAGGAGGGGCATGAATTGATCCAGAGGATCAAAAACAACGGCAAACTGCCCTTGATCACTTCTTGTTCGCCGGGTTGGATAAAGTTCGCCGAGCATTTCTATCCGGAGATATTGGGTAATATTTCCAGCTGCAAGTCTCCCCAGCAGATGTTCGGCGCGGTTGCCAAGACCTATTACGCGAGAAAATATAACATCGATCCCAGGAATATGGTGGTTGTCTCGGTTATGCCCTGTACCGCCAAGAAATTCGAAGCCTTGCGGCCCGAAATGATGAGCGCCTTTGATTACTGGAAGGATGAATTGGGGCTTGCTGAGCCAGAGGCGTTCTATGATGTGGATTATGTTTTGACTACCCGCGAGGCGGCCCGCCTGATCAAGGAAGGCGGCATAGATTTCCTTAATCTGGAAGGGGAGGATTTTGATGAGCCCCTGGGGATTTCCACCGGGGCGGCGGTTATATTCGGTTCCACCGGAGGGGTGATGGAAGCCGCTTTAAGGACAGCTTATGAAGTGCTTACCGGCAGGCAATTGGAAAAGCTTGATTTTATGAATCTAAGGGGCCTTGACGGAATAAAGACCGCGGAGGTGGATATCGACGGGTTAAAACTAAAGGTTGCGGTGGCCAACAGTTTAGGCAAGGCGCGCCCGCTGCTGGAGGAGGTCAAACGCGGAAGTTCCCCGTATGTTTTTATAGAGATCATGACCTGCCCTGGGGGCTGTATCGGAGGAGCAGGCCAGCCTATCCCCACGGATGAAGAGACGAGGACAAAAAGAATGGAGGCGATTTACCGCGAGGACAAGAACAAAACCCTCAGGAAGTCGCACGAAAATCCGGCGGTGCAGGCATTGTATAAGGAGTTTCTGGGAGCCCCGTTGAGCGAGAAGTCTCACCACCTGCTGCACACCTCTTATAAAAAGAAAGAGACGGTATTTTAATAAGATTTTTCTTGCCTTTTGGCAGGGATATGATAAAATTTTTTAGCTAATCTGCGAGTTCCTTTTTTCCTGGCCCCATCTTTAATAAGCCAAACTAAGAACTTAAAGGTAAAACCAACAACAAAAAATAATCCAAAATTATTTTTAATATGGAACATAAACAGCTTAATCCCGAATTAATAAATTTAGTCCAGCAATGGAAGGGCAAGGAAGGCAACCTGATCATGATCCTGCATGAGATACAGAACCATCATGGTTATGTGCCGCGCGAGCTTTCCCTGGAATTATCCAAGATGCTGGATGTCCCCCTGGCCAGGATTTACGAGGTGATCACCTTCTATAATTTCTTTAAACTGAACCCTCCCGGCAAGCACCGTATCGCCTTATGCATGGGAACCGCCTGTTATCTGCGCGGGGCGGGGGTAATCCTGGAGGAGGTAAAGAATATACTGGGTATCAGGGAAGGCCAGACTACCAAGGACGGGCTTTTCCACCTGGACGTGGTGCGCTGTCTGGGTTGCTGCGGGCTGGCCCCGGTGATGATGATCGACAATAAGGTTTACGGCAAGGTGAAGAAAAGCGAGATCGCGGACATCTTGTCAAAATACATTAAAGAGGAATAACAAGACATGGGAAAACTCACGCCGGCCGACCTGGATAATATGAATAAGAACTCCTCCGGCAATGCCAAGGATTGGATCAAGGTGGGTATGAGCAGCTGCGGAATTGCCGCCGGAGCCGACGAGGTATTTAATTTCTTCGTTGAAGAAGTAAGCAAACGTAACCTGCAGATAGAGATCAAGAGGTGCGGTTGCGCGGGCATGTGCTACGCCGAGCCGCTGGTCGAGGTTAGCGTAGAAGGCCTTCCTTCGGTAACCTATGGCGCGGTGACCAAGGAGGTAGCTACCAAGATCCTGGAAAAGCACGTTATTTCCAAGATGCTGGTCAACGATTATATTTTTGACATCGATTTGGATAGCCAAGGATAAATAATTTATGTACGCCAAGGTAGTTTTAGTAAAAGACACGGATTTAAAAAGGGAAGACAGGACGCGCGAATTTTACACCCGCCTTCTGGATTGCTTGAGGGAAACCAATCTGCATTCGCAGATCCAGGTGGTCAGGGTCGCCGATATCGGCATTTATGACCGGGGGTTAGTGATCAAGATACTCCCGGACAAGGTAACTTACGCCAATGTCCAGGATACGGATATCAAAAGGATAGTTGAGGCCCTCTCGGAGGAGAAGGTAGTCGAGGAGCTTGTTTTTAAGCCCAAGGCGAAACAGTACAGGCTTGTTTTACGCAACTGCGGAAAGATTGACCCCGAGAATATCGATGAATATATCTCTAACGGCGGGTATCTGTCTTTGAAGAAAGCCGTTACAGAATTGGGACAGCAGAAGCTGATCGACGAGATCAAAGCCAGCGGTATCAGGGGCAGGGGTGGCGCAGGATATCCCACATGGATGAAATGGAATTTTGCCCGGGAGGTTGCCTCGGACCAGAAATTCGTTATTTGCAATGCCGACGAAGGTGACCCCGGCGCTTATATGGACAGGAGTGTTTTGGAGGGTGATCCGCATTCGGTCATCGAAGGGCTGGCCATCGCCGCTTTTGCCACAGGCGCCTCCAAGGGTTATTTTTACGTCCGCGCAGAGTATCCTTTGGCGGTAGAGAGGATCGAAAAGGCGATCAGCCAGGCTTATGATTACGGCCTGCTCGGCAAGGATATCCTCGGCAGTTCCTTCAGCCTGGACATAGAGATAAGACTTGGCGCAGGCGCATTCGTCTGCGGAGAAGAAACCGCTTTGATCTCTTCCATAGAAGGCAAAAGGGGTACTCCGCACCCACGCCCGCCTTATCCTTCGGTGAAGGGTCTATGGGGGAAGCCGACGGTCATCAACAATGTCGAGACTTTGGCCAATATCCCGGTTATCGTCAGCAGGGGAGGGAAATGGTTTGCCCAGATAGGCACCCAGACCTCTAAAGGAACAAAGGTCTTTGCGGTTACCGGGAAGGTCAAGAATTCAGGATTGGTGGAAATCGCCATGGGGGCCAGCTTAAGGGATATAGTAATAGATATCTGCGGGGGTACACTTTCCGGCAAACCGATAAAAGCGGTACAGACGGGAGGGCCTTCCGGAGGGGTGATCCCCGAGAGGCTCCTGGATACTCCTGTTGATTATGAGAACCTGCAGAAGCTCGGCTCGATCATGGGTTCCGGCGGGATGATCGTCATTGATGACGAGGATTGCATGGTGGATATCCCCAAGTTCTATCTGGGGTTTTGCGTGGAAGAATCCTGCGGTAAATGCGCCCCCTGCCGTATCGGCGGGTTCCAGATGCTCAATTATTTAAAGAAGATTTCCGAGGGAAAAGGAAAACCGGAAGACCTCGGCCAGCTGCGCAGGATAGCCCAGGCCATGCAGAAGGCTTCTTTGTGCGGGCTTGGCCAGACCGCTTCCAACCCCGTGCTTTCCACCCTGAAATATTTTGAAGAGGAATACAATGAGCACATCCTGAACAAGAGGTGCCCGGCGGGAAAATGCAGCAGCCTGGTTACCTACAGCATAATCAGCGAAAAATGCAAGCGCTGCGGCCTGTGCTTCAACAATTGCCCTGTCAAGGCGATCAGCGGAGATAAAGAGCAGGGGTATTCCATAGCCCAGGATAAGTGTGTAAAATGCGGGCAATGTTTTGAGGTCTGCAAATTCAAGGCAATCGATAAGAAATAGATAAAATATGGCAAGGATAATCAAGGCAAAGATAAACGGTATATTATTGAGGGTGGAAGAGGGCACTACCATATTGGAGGCAGCCAAGAGGGTGCAGATAAAGATCCCTACTCTTTGCAAGCATCCTGACCTGCCGCCTTCGGCCGCCTGCGGTATCTGTATTGTGAAGAATAAGGGTTCGCACAAGATGCTGCGTTCCTGCTGTACGCCGCTTGAAGAGGGCATGGATATCATTACGCATGATCCGGAAATAGTGGAGGTGCGCAGGACGGTAATCGAGCTTATACTTTCCAACCATCCCAACGACTGCCTTAAGTGCGCCAGGAATAACCAGTGTGAATTGCAGGCGCTTACCGCGGATTTCGGGATCAAAGAAGAATCGTTCCCCCAATATTTAAGGGATTTGCCGATAGACACCTCTACCAAGGCGGTTGACCTGGATCCCAAGAAATGCATACTTTGCGGCAGATGCGTGCATGTTTGCCAGGAGTCGCAGGATGTCTGGGCTTTATCGTTCCTGGAGAGGGGGATGAAGACCAGGATATCCCCGGCCGGCGACATACAATTGGCCGATTCC